>NZ_JBQQBW010000035.1:0-69359 GCF_052245415.1 Streptomyces sp. 8N706
CTCGTGATCGTGGTGGTGCATATAGGGCACCGTGATGGTACGGCCGGCCTGCCCGGCCATCCAGGCGGCGATGTAGTCGCGGTTCCTGAAGCGCACGCCGTGGCTGGTCAGCTTCCGCGGGCGGCCGTCGTCCTCGAGGGTGAGGGTCCACAGGTCGGCGGCGGGGATGTCCGTGACGGGGGTCGGATCGGACTGCCATGCCTCAAGCGGTGTACGGCCGGCCAGGGCCTGCGGACGGTGCTCGGTGTTCCACCAGTATGTCCACGCCAGCACCTCGGCGGTGAAGTCCTTAAACGACATGGCCGCGGACGTCTGCGGCCTGCGGCCCGCGTCTTTGCTGCGTCGGCCGGAGCGGGGCTTGGTGGAGGTGAGGGTGTAGCCCGGCAGAGCCGCGAACAGCATCCGGTCGACGGACCGGTTGAGGTTTTCCACCGTGCCCTTGAGGTGCGGGCTGTAGGCGGGCAGGTCCTTCACCGTCACGCCCATCGTGCCGAACGCGGTGATGACGGCGGTGGACAGGAAGTCCTTGCCCCTGTCCACCCTCACCTGCTCCGGTGTCCCTCCCGCGGGGCCATAGGGGTCATCACGTAGAACAGCTGAGCGCAGCGCGGCCAGCACGGAGGCACGTGAAGGGTAGGCAGGGGTGACGGCAGTGCCGGTGATGACTTTGGTGGCGGTGTCGATGAACCAGGTCACCCACGGGCGCACCAGGTCGCCGTCGGCATCGACCAGCAGCGGTGCCTGGACGTGATCGGCCTCCCACACGTGATTGCGCCAGGACGCCGCGCGTTTGCCGAAGACGTCATGCGCGCGTGCTGCTTCCGGCCCCGCGGCAAGACCGGCCCGCTCCCCCGCTGTGAGATCACGACGCACCGCGCGCAGGAACGTCGACAGCGAAGGCACCGGCTGAAGCAGAGGCACCGCGGCCGGCGGCGCGCCTGCGGGACCAGCCGCAGACTCAGGCACCGCCGCCGGCTGACCGCAACGGACGTCCCGGCCGGTCTCGGCCCGGGCCACCAACTGGCGGTGGACCGCGGAAGCGTTGCCGTGCCAATACGCCAACAGCACCCGGATCTCCCCCGTGATCTCGAACCGATCACTGCGGCGTCCTCCAGGCCGGATCGCTGTCTGACTGGACAGGGAGGCGTCAGCCAGCCACCGCCACACCGTCCGCTCCGACACGCCCAGGCACTCCCCGGCCAGGCGTACATGCTCCCGCGACAGCCGCCGCTCAGCACGCAGCGCCAGCAGACGACGGACCGCCGGCGCTCGCAACGCCGTCAAGGAGTCCTCCCCCAAAACATTGGCCGGATCGTCCGGCGGCGCCAGCGGCTGTCCGTCCACGTCGTCCCCTTCGTCTCTATTTCAGTCCGCCTTCATCACCTCACCGGAACAGGTGAAGGCCCACGTACACGGGCTCTCAAAAGGAGCCCGACCAGTCACGGGTACGGGCCAAGTCGCGCACAGGCTTGCTCGATCAAGTCCCGGTCCACGCGCCTGTCGGGACAGCGCTCTCGGGCCGCGTAGACGTGCGACGTGATCTTCGCCCACGTCCGGAAATTGCCGTGTGCCATCTGCTCGTCCGCCCGCGCAAGGTCGGCCGGGTCCGCCTCCGCCCACACCGGGTGGAACAGACTCAGCGTCTGCGGCACCCCAGCCGCATCCAGCCGACCGACCTGATGCCACGTCAGAACTCGCGAACGCAGCGCCGCCGCACGGGCAAGGGCCCGTTCGCTTCCCGCCCCGCACAGCACCAGCGCCGCCGCACAGCCCGGCGCGTCCCACAACTGCCGCAGATAGTCCAGCAACGGTGGCGTCAGACGCTGGGCGTCATCCAGAAACAGCACACCCGGCTCAGCCAGTGCCCGTATCAAAGCCTCGTTGGCCGGTCCCGCCCGGTGCGTCAGCGCCCCCGACGGCAGCCCAAGCGCCTCGCACAGCGCGGCCCGCAACTGCGGCAGACCAGGCCCCACCCCGACCACCGCCCGCCACACCGGCACCCGGCCGGGAAGAAGATGCAAAGCCTGCTCGACGGCGACCGTCTTCCCCAGGCCCGTATCCCCGTACACACAGCACATCCCCCGGGCCGCAACGGTATGCCCCACCGCCTCCACCACACTCGCCACCTGCCGCGTGGACACCAGCCGGGCCCCCGGCACGTACAACCGCACCCCGCCCCACACCCCCGTATCCGCGGCGCCCTGACCTCCCTCCGCTACAAACGCATCCGTGACTGGCCCGTCGACGACAGACGGCCCGCCCGCCCCGTCCGTGAAACCCAAATCCGCCAGCGCCCGGTCATACCCGCTCGGTTCCAACCCGGCCCCGGCCGGGCGGACCACCTCAAGCACCCGGCCCGCCCGCAGATCACGCTTGATCACCCGGTGCAGCGTCGCCAACGACGGCACACACTCCACACCCCACCGCGCAAGCACACCGGCTCCCCGCGCCTGAAGCATCCTGCGGCGCAGCTCCGCGACATTCCCGCCCGTCTCCGCAAGGACCTCCCACAAGGCGTCACTCAGCGAAAACCCGTCCTGCCGCGGCCGCGCCTCGACATGGCCCCGACGCCCATCGGCCAGCCACCGCCACACCGTCCGCTCCGACACCCCCGCCAACTCAGCCGCGATCCGCACATGCAACCGCGACAGCGTCCCCTCCTTGTCCACCGCAAGAAGCCGCCGCACCGCCACACCCCGCGCCAACGACGGACTCCCGGCCGGCACAACAGCAGCCGACCCCGCCTCAGCCTCACCCGCCGAAACCCCCTGAACCGTCATACAGCCCAGCCCACCCGACCCCGCCAACCCCTCACACAGGAACAGCGAAAGCCATGACAGCCGACAACGAACCTGCTAGCCACACCACAACAGCCATCTGATCACCCCATGACAGCAACCAAAACCCCGCCCCACACCCACAACCAGGACATACATGCCGCGATCCCGCTGACGCCCACCCGCTGCCACCACGCCACCCACTCACACCCCGAACGAGATGTGGGGCGCGCTGCTGGGCGCGTCCGGGTACGTGCCGCTGCCGCTGACCGGCGCCGACTACCTGGAACTGCTGCCCGTGCGCTTCCACCCCAGTAACCGGCCGCGGCATCCGCATCAACCACCGCACCTACGACCACGCCTGCCTCAATGAACACCGCGGCCGGCCCTCCCTCAGCGGCCCCGGCGGCAAGTGGGAGGTCCACCTCAACCCGCACGACGTGCGGCAGGTCTACTCTCGGCCCTGCTCGCCGGAGACCGGGAGCTCGGCGTCCCGGGCGCGGCGGACCGGCTGACCGACGGACAACTGCACGAAGTCCCGTGGATCCACCGCGACCACGTCCACGCCCCTATGGGCGAGACCGCCTGGCGTCACATCCGCGCCGCCCTCAACCGGCGTGGCCACCGCGAGGCACACGAGGCCGCCCTCGCCGACACCGCCGACCAGGTCCTGCGCCGCAGCCGCCCTCCTGCCCCACAGCCCGCAGCGGCTGCCACCCCGTCCCAGACGGCGGGCTCCCTGGAGGGGACATTGCCGGCTCAGCATCCCGCCCAGGACGCCGAGGGCAGTCTCGACGCCGTCGAAGCCAGCGCCCATGACGATGACGACAGCCAAGCCGGTGATGAAGACTCCCCGCCGCCGGCCGGATTCGCGCTGTACGACGCCCTCGAGGAAGCCGAACACTGGTGACCAGCCCCGACACCACGCCCCCCACTGAGGAGACGTCCGCAGGGGCAGTCACCACCTTCGACGCCTTCGCCCGGTTCGCCACCACCGCACCGCCCACGCCGCCGCAGCCGGGCCAGGCACCCCGCTCGCCGGAGAAACGCCTGGCCTACCACTCACAGTTCGTCACCGTGCGCACCCCGGCCATCGAAACCCTCTCGCGCAATGTGCGCACCCTGATGATCCTCGGCCGCCACCAGAGCGTCACCGCACGGCCGTCCCTGATCGTCACCGGCCCAGCCACGACGGGCAAGACGACCGCACTGCTCGAAGTGGGCCGCACCTGCCACCTGGCCCACACCCGCCGCGCCGCCCCGGGCGACGACAGCGTGCCCGTCGCCTACGTGCTGGTGCCGCCCGGCGCCACCGCCAAGACACTGGCCGGGGAGTTCGCCCGCTACCTCGGCATCCCTGTCACCACGCGCATGACCACCACGCAGATCACGACCGCCGTCTGCCACACCTACACCGCGGCCGGGGTCAAGCTCGTGCTGATCGACGAGATCCACCGGCTCAACCCGCGCACCTCCAGCGGCGCCGAGGCGGCCGACTGGCTCAAAGACCTCACCGAACGCGTGCCCGCGACGTTCGTCTACGCGGGCATCGACGTCACCGACAGCGCCGTATTCACCGGGGTGCGCGGCGCGCAGCTGGCCGGGCGTGCCTCCCTGATCGACTGCGGGGCTCTGCCCGCACGCGCCGGGTCGCGCGAACCGTTCCGGGAACTGATCGCCGCCCTCGAACAGGCCCTCGACCTGCACGCCCACCGGGCAGGCAGCCTGCCGAAGCTGGCCCCCTACCTGCACGAGCGGACCGCCGGACGGATCGGCAGCCTCTCCCGCCTCATCCGCCAAGCCGCCATCGAAGCCATCCTCGACAACAGCGAACGCATCACCAAGACACTGCTGGACAGCATCGCGCTCGACCACCTCGCCGAAGAGCACTACCGGCCCCGCAACCCCACCCGCCGCCGCACCCGCCCCAGCAGCCGGTGACCTTTCAGGCCGCAACCAGGCCATCACCCCCGGACCGGGCCGCCACCATGTGGCCATCCGTGCCCGGCCCGCTGCACGTACGGCCGCTGCCCGGCGAGGCCACCGCCTCCTACCTCACCTGCCTCGCCGCCGCCTACCGCCTCACCCCGGCCCAGCTCCTCGACGGTCTCGGAACCACCGTCACCGGCACCGAGCACGCCCCGCCCGCCGCCGAGATCCGCCTCAGCGCCGAAGCCGCCCGCCGCCTGGCCGGCTTCACACGCGTCCCCATCGCGCACCTCACCCGGGCCCTGCCCCACCTGCGCCCGCCCGCGCCCTCGTTGGCCAACACCGGTGCGCACGGCACGGCCACCGCCCGCTGGCACGCGGTCGAGACCGCCCTGCAGCCGTTGCCGGCGTGCACCGCCTGCACCATCCGCCGCAGCCCGCACGCAACAGCCCCCGCGTGGATCCACCCCTCGCCGGGCCTGCCCCGGATCATGATCTGCACCCGCCACCAGCAGGCCTCAAGCGACCCCCGGCATCCCGCGCCCCTCGACATCCGCCCCCTCCCCGAGCTCACCCGAACCCGCCCCGGCACCCGCCGCCCCCCGACACCGGTCTCCCTGAGCTGGGCATCGACGATCACGACACGCTGGTACGACCACCAACAGCACGCACACGAACGCTGGCACACACGCCTGCACCGGCTCACCGCCGCCAACCCCCGCATGTCGCCAGGCCCGGCCTCTCCCGCCCTGACCTGCCGCGAGCTGATCACCTACCCCGAAACCCTCACCCTCGCCGCGGCCCTGGACCGCCTGCCCCCGCACCCCCTGACACGCGCACAGCAGACCGCCTTCCTCCACCAACTCGCCGGCCGCCTCCAACTGCCCCGCCTCGCACCCGCCAACCACGACCTGCTCTGGCAACGCCTGCACGCCCACTGAACCAACCCACACCCCGACCCCGCCGAAATCAGCCGACAACTCCCCCTACCTATAGGCGCGCCAACCACCCTGCGCAAAAACACCACCACACTCAGCATCACTGCGCAGAACAAACAGCGAGGTCAACCCACACACCACCCCCGCCACGCCGCTCAATCCCACGTACACCTCCCCCACCGAGACGAACACACCGCTCAGTACAACTGAGCAACCACAGGTCACAACCAAGATCAATACGCAAGAGCACCAGCTACGCCACACCACCGGGCACTGCTGTTCACCCCGGCTGCGCCCGGCGGGCGCGTGCTATTGCAGACCCGCCGCATGGGAGGAACTTCTTACGGTCTGATTGTAACTTTCAGCGGGCGAATAACGTGGCGGGGAAGTGGTAGTTCGAAGCCGCTAATGCTAAGGTTGGCGGTGAAATTGCCAATGGGGGCGTCGCCAAATACTTCCAGATTTATTTCGGCATCAGCGCTTCCCCCGGCGGGTACGTCTACGGTCTGGCGCGCCCGGAATCCTGTTCCGGATATTTCGAGCACAATTTTTACTGCCGGACTTCCTGGGGGCACCGTCACGCTCACTGGAACCCCTACCGTCCGCCCTCGGCGAGCCACAAGCGGTCCGTGAAAGTCGACTTGAATTTCTCCGATCACAAACAGAAGCGGAATTTCAACGCGCTGCAAGCTGGCGCTTTTGACGACGTCAACGACGAGCGTAGCGGTTACCGCGTCGGCGGGGATAGTCGGTGGTGCGCTAAATTCCACCCTGCCCTCGACAAGGAGATTCCCGTGAATGGTCAAGGGGGTGTTAGGGCCAACCCTGCCAACCTCTTCAAATACGAGACCGCCGTCTTCATCGGGTCGGGACTTGAAGGCGATGATATCGACAAGGCGTATGAGCTGCCCACCGCCTGCAATGGAAGCCGATACTGTCCCAGCGAATGGCTTGACGACGAATCCTTGCTGCACGCTTTGGCCAGGTTGAGCTACGCGGTGCATCCTCAGGGGCTCTACATCCGACATCAGTCACCCATTTCACTGGAAGTCTGATCAAGGTAAAGAACACCTTGCGAGCCAGGGCCGACTGCCAGACTTGTGTGTCTAGACGCAGCCCAGCCTACGAATGGCGACGAACTTGCTCAAGGTCGCGGCTTCGTGTCTCCTTAATTCCAGTAGGACACGTTCGATTTGGTCATGCAACCGGAGTAGCTGCAGTGGCGCCGACACTGCCGGCGGTCAGCGAACCTGCACAATCGTCACTGGCCTGACCACCTTTTTTCGTCTTGCGGGCCGCAACCTACACCGACGCCGCACCGTGGACCAACGCCGACCAGGTCGGCGCCAAAACGATGACCACGAGGGACGAGCCGGCCGTGGCCTCCCACGCCGGCAAGCTGTACGTCATGTAGCGCCGCTGATCGCTGTGGCGGAGCGGTGGAGCGTCCAGCCGTCCAGGTCCTCGAAGCCCGTGCGAAGTCCGTGGGTGAGGTGAGGGGGTTGGCAGCAGGCGGGTGTTCCCTCCTCGGCGCGGCGGTAGGAGAGCCGGGCCACACCTCGTAAGGGGGCCCCTTTCCTCAGTAGTCAACCTGAGGAAAGGGGCCCCTTTGATGTCCAACGGCCGTCGGGCCACCGCGGCGAAGTCGGAGTCCTAGATCCAGCCCAGCACCGCGCTGGTGTTCTCATTGCCGTTCTGCAGAGCCCTTGGTACGCCTCCGTGTGGGAGGAGTCACGACGGTGTGCCGACGCATGGGCTGACGTCCGCACTGTGCGGTCACCCTCGGGGCCATCTCGTCCTCCGCGGCGCCGCTGTCTGCGTTCACTTGGCGCAGGTGTCGCGGGCAGGACGCGACCCTGGAGCGCCTCCGCGTCGACCGGCAACTCGAAGAGGCCCTCACCCACGGGCCCGATCCGCTCCACCTCGCCCAGGTGTTCGGGCTGGATGAGAAGACCGCAATGCGTTACGCAGACTCCGCGCGGGCCCTGCTGGAGCAAGCTGCCGAGCAGAAGCACCAGTGAAACCTGTTCGACCGGGACCCGAGATTGAAGCGAACATGGGCGGATGCCGTCGACCGAAGCAGCAGCCAGCGAACTACAGGACCGCGCCACTCTCTGGAGCGTGGGCGAGATCCCCGCAAGCGATGTCGTCAGCGCGGCCTGTGACGCGCTCGTCGTCGGCCTAGACAGCCCCGGACTTCGGGTGTAGCAGCCTGCACACGCGCCGAGGCGGACTACGACGTGCACGACTTGCTCCCCGAAGCGCTCGATGAGCTCGGCCTCATTCTTTATCCGGCCGCCAGCGAGGCCGGCCAAGAAGCCGCCGTGCGAGCGCTCGCACGACGCCTGCTGGCCGGCGAGCTGAAGCCTTGGGAGCTCACTTTCCGGATCAACCAGCGTTACGGGCATGAGCTGCCCCTAACAGCACGGCTCGCCGAACTCGATGACGAGTACACCTTCCTCGGATACGGCGGAGACAAAGCAGTAGCTCAGATCGATGCTGAGGTCACGGCCGAAGCCCGCCGCCTCGCCGCAGTCCACCCCCGCGTTCCCGCCGAACCCACGGACGTCCCCACCTGATGCACACGGACCGACCCCCGAGTTCCCACTGAACAAGCTTCGGTTTCCCTGAACCCACGGGGCTCGCCGGGTGTGAGTAGTTGAGGTACAGAAAGTGCCGCTGAGATTGATCTTGGTCGGGTTGGTCTACTTCGCGGGTGCGTCGAGCTGGCGGGGTACAGCGCCAGCGCGCAGTTCGCGCAGGTCCGGGATGTGGTTGTAGAGGGTGCCCGGGGAGACGTGCGTCACATGGCGTTGTCCAGACCGACGAGCACCTTCGCAATGAGCCACTCGCTTTGGGCGCGCTGCAGTGTGATGGCGTAGAAGCCGGTCGCGATCACGGTCGCGCTCCCGCCCGCGTTCGATGTCAGCGTCAGGTAGGCCCACACCTCTGCTGTGCCGGCGTCTGCACTGCGGATGACCATGTTGGTCAGGTTGTGTTTTCGCTGATCTGTTTGCGCTTGCGTTGCCTTTCGCACCAGGTCGAGAACCGCCGCGCGTCCGGTGAACGGGCCCTGCTCGACGTCACCGGCGATCGTGACCGTCATGGTGGAGTCCTCGGTCAGGAGGCTCTTCAATGCCACCAGATCTCCGTGATCCAGGGCGAAGGCGTAGCGTGCCAGCGTCTGCTGGACGGCGAGCTGCTCTGCGAGGGCGAGATCCATCGTCGGCATTGTGCCGAGGTAGCTGGTTCCCCAGCCGAAAGCCGCAGTTGTCGTCATGTCAAACCTCGCTCGTGCTCGGTTGCCGGGTGAAAGACGGGGCGCGGTCAGCGAAAGCAGCCGCATCTGAGCGGCAAGCGCGACCCGCGACCGACCGCCACACTGCGTCGACGACGGTGTGGTGCCTCCCGGTGCTGTATGCGGCGCCGTCGGGCACCAGATATGTGATCGTCTCGGCGATCTCCTGCGGCGAACCGAGCCGACCGAATGGGTCCGCTCGGTTCGCCGCAGCGAGCATCGCGGCGACCTGGTCGCGACGGGTCCCATGGTCTCGGGGGCGGCGTCCCGACGGCCGTTCAATGGCTTGAGGACGACCGCCGGACGCATCGGTGAGACGGCTCGTTGCTAAGCGACCGTGAGCACGATCTTGCCCCGGATGTGCCCCCGGCCGGCGCGCTCGTGCGCCGCTTGGGCATCCGCGAGCGCAAAGGTGCTGTCGATCGCGACGCGCAGCGTGCCCGCGGCGAGCAGGCGTAGCAGTTCGGTGAGCTGCGCGCCGCTCGAGCGGACCTGCGCGCTCGAGACCGTGACGCCCAGCTTTGCGGTCTCTTCTTCGTCGAAACCGCCAGGAAACACCGGGAACAGCGCGCCGCCGTGCTTGAGGGTAGGCAGGAAGCGCCTGGTGTCGGGACCCCCGACGGTGTCCAGGACGAGATCGACGTCACGGGCGGCTTCCTCGGGCCGGTCCTTGGTGTAGTCGATGAACTCGTCGGCGCCGAGCTCGCGCAGGAACGTCTCGTGAGCGCCGGAGGCCACGGCGATGACGCGGGCTCCCTTCCACTTGGCCAGCTGGAGTGCGAGGTGCCCCACGCCACCTGCAGCGCCGTTGATGAGCACCGTGGTCTTGCTGTCGAGTGCCGTCGGGCGGTGCTGGGCCTCTTGGAACGGTGAGGGGTGGTCGTGCCCGAGCTCGATCAGGAACTGCCATGCCGTCAACCCCGACATGGCCAGGCCGGCGGCCTGCACGTGGTCGATGGAGGCCGGCTTGAGTGCGAGGTCCGATGCCGGCGCGGTGACGTACTCGGCGTACGCGCCGGCTTGGAGAACGGTGGGGAAGCGCAGAAGGCCGACCACCTCGTCTCCGGCCGCGAAGCCGTTGACATCGGCTGCGACGTCTGCCACGACGCCTGAGACGTCGGTCCCTGGAATCAGAGGGAGATCGAACGTGGGCTTGACATCGGGAGGTACGTCAGGCATTCCCTCACGCGCGTACCAGTCAGGAGGATTGAGGCCGACCGCGTGCACGCGGACGAGCACCTCGCCCGGCCCCGGCTCGGGAACCGGCGCCTCCTCATGACGCAGCACCTCCGGGCCGCCGAAGCCGTGCAGCCGGATCGCCCTCATTGTGTGGGTGGGCATCTATCTCTCCTGTCCGCGCCGCGGGATAGACTTATCCGGATCAGCGATCCATATATCCGGACCACTGATCCGAATATATGGACCACTGATCCGGATAGTCAAGAGGGACATGATGAGGGCCGACGCCAGGAAGAACCACGACCACCTGCTCGTCGTTGCGGGCGCTGCCATCACCGAGCAGGGCGTCGACGTGTCCCTGCGCGACATCGCGCGCAGGGCCGATGTCGGACTCGCGACGCTGCTACGGCACTTCCCGACACGCGAGGCACTGCTCGATGCCCTGCTCCGCACGAGCTTCGACGAACTGACGGCAAAGGCAGGCGAACTCGAGACGTCGAGCTCGCCCGAAGACGCTCTCGTTTCATGGCTGCGCGACTGCGTCGCGTGGACAACCGAGTACCAAGGCGTCACCGAGCTGATGGCAGCGGCGATCGAGGACACCGAATCCGCACTCCACGCTTCGTGCGTCACCCTGCGCGCAGCCGGCACGCGACTCCTCACCCGCGCCCAGGCCGCGGGCAAGGCCCGAAGCGACATTGACGGCACCGATCTGTTCGCACTGGTAGCAGCACTGGCATGGCTCGGCGATCAACCCGCGCTCGCGCCACGCGCCGATCGTCTCTTCGAGGTCGTCGCGAGCGCGATTCTGACGAGTGTGGGGGGCAGCGATGCCGAGGGCGAACATCGCCCTCATACTCAGACCCGTGGCTGACATGGCCCCACGGTGTCGTTCGCGCTCTCCGCACTGCTCGTACGGTCGCTGCCTTCCGCACCTCGGCCCGTACCGCAGCCCGTGAGTCGCTACTGCGGCAGGCGCGGGCCGGCGCCTCCCCGCACGCACTCGCCGACGGGGACGGCTGGCTCGAAGTCCTGGCCCCCACCCGCACCCGGCCCCTGCACGCCCTGCTGTTCACCCCCGGGCCCACACCCCGGGCCGAGCGGTAGAGCCGCCGCGCATGGCCTTCTACGACATGAACCACCGAGAGCGCATCGTCTTCATCCGCGCCCTGGACGCCATCGTCGCGCTGATGAACCAGCCGCTGACCGACGCCTCCCGACGGGCCATCATCCGGCTACTGGCCGCCCTGTTCGACGCCGGCCCCGCGGGCACCGGCGACACCGCCAGCGAAACTCGAATGGGCCGCCGAAGCAGCCCGCGACCTCCGCCTCCCGGACCATGCCGCACCCGACCAGGCCCGGCAGTGGATCCACGCCGCACACGGGACCACGTGCGCACCACCGAAATGCTCGCCGAATGGCCCGCGAAACACCCGTGCTGGAAGCTCCACACCCTGGGCGTCCTGCCGCGCCGCCTGGTGCTGCTCACCAACGCCCAAGGCCTGAAAGTCAGTGCCCTGGCGACTCGGGCAGGCCTTCCGGCTCCCCGGGTGCGGAGCTGGCTCAGCGGCGCAGGCAGACCCGACGCCGACGCCCGCCACACCCTTGCCAAGGCCCTGGGCATCCATACCGGCTGGCTAGCACCCGAACGGGACGAGCACGTCGATCCTGTCTACCGCTTCCGTCACGGCGGCCCCTGCGACGCGGCCACCTCGTTCACCCTCGACTGGCTCGACCCGGACCCAATGGGAGCCGCGAGCACCGACCGGGGATGGTGGTGCGACGGATGCGGCCAGCCCTACCTCGCCGACACCACCGGCCGGCTCTACCCCGCCCCCCTGTTCGTCCGGGACGAACGCCACCCCTACCCGGCAGTCGACCCCACGACCGACCTCAGCCACCCCTGGCCCCACGCCCTCTGGGTCGCCGAACCCGACCCCCAGCGCACCGGAGGCTCCTACCGGCTTCCCCTCTCCTATGAGCACATCCCGTCCTAGTGACATCACAATCGAGGTTCACCTGGTACAAGCCGCCGTATCCGCCGACGCCCTCCGGGCAGCTGCGGCGCAGCAGCGGAATAAGGGCCTCGGCCATCGCCATGCAGCGCGGGTCTGTCCCGTACGAAGGCATAGAGGCCCGGCCGGTCACCTGGTCGCTGGTCGCCGGCTTGCCGTGCCATTCGGTGACAGCGCAATCGCCTGGCACATCTCTGGGGTTGCGGGGGGTCGGCACGTTTGCCGGGTCTCTTCGCCGCCGCTTCCTTCGCCTTCCTGACCGTGGACTTTCTCCCGCCTGCTTCCTTCGGCTGCCCGCCCCTGGCCTGCTGGGTTTTCCGGACGCTCTCTTCGAGGGCGGCCATGAGGTCGACGACCGGCCTGGCCGCAGCCTCCGGCTCCGGTGGCGGCTCCAGTTCGCGGCATTCCAGCTTCGCCGCGGCGATCTGCTCCAGCGCCTGCGGGTAGTGGTCCGTCATCTCCTGCTCCGGCACCTCGTCCATGCTGTCCATGAGGGCTTTGGCCCCCTGCAGCTCCTGGTCAGTGATCTGTACGTCAGCACTGGGGGCGAGTCCGGCGTGGGGGCGGATCTCGTATCGGGCCAGAGCATCGTGCGCATGGTCAGGGCGCCCTGGTGGATCCGGATCATCGCCAGGACTTCCTTGCCGCGCAAGGCCACCTTGATGAGCTCCAGTTGCTACCGAGGCCAGTTGGACAGAAAGCACAAGGCTCACGCGGACGCGGAGAAGAAGGTTGGCGACTTCTCGTGGACGGTGGCGCGCTCGTGGTCGCGTTGTCGGCCTGAGCCACCGGATTGGTCGGAATGCCGAGCATCGCTTCGGCCTCGGCGACGTTAAGCACGTCGTGCCGGACACCTTGCGTAACACCCCCGCCCCCACGCCGGAGACGGCTCCACCCCGTTCAGAGATCGGGTGGTGCCGGTGAACGCCCCCGACATGGGATCGGCGACCAGGACTGTGCGGATTGTCCTGGTCGCGGATCCCGGGCTGACCGCGGAGATCGCCAGGGAGCTGGCTTCCGATCTTCCCAACCGGCTCAGACTGCAGCTCGGTTCACAGACCGAGGGGCAGGTGCGCACGATCACCGCTCCCTTGGTCGCGGATGAAAAGGTCGAAGTGTCCGACATGGCGGAAGTCGTCAGCGCGCTGCTGCCTGACGAAGACTGGGACATCGCCGTCTGCATCAGCGACCTCCCTCGCCGCGCCCGCCTGCATCCGGTCAGTGTCGAGATCAACCCCGACCGCCGTGTCGCCCTGGTCTCGCTGCCCGCCCTCGGCACGCTGGGCCTTCGCCGGCGGGTGGCCCGTGCCATGGTCGGCGTCATCGGCAGCCTCGCCCCGGATGTCGAAGGCCCTGCTCAGCCCCCGGTGCTCGGCCGCCGTGCCACCGAAACCGAGAGAACGACGAAAGACTCCGGGCCCGGGGATCCGAACCGCTACGTCGTGCCCGGTCTGCGCGGCCACCTCCGCCTGGTGTCGGGCATGGTGCGGGCCAACCGCCCCTGGCGGCTGTTCACCACCCTCTCCAAGTCCCTGGCCGGCGTGTTCGCGACCGCAGCCTTCGGCATGATCAACGGTGTCTCGTGGGTGATCGCCGTCGGCCTGAGTTCCTGGCGCCAGGTATTGATCGGGGTCCTGTCGGTCTTCGCTCTGACCGCGTGGATCATCATCGATCACCAACTGTGGGAGCGCACCGGCGGGGGCCTGCCCAGCGCTCACGCCCCGCGCCACCCCTACAACCTCGTCACGGCCATCACCATCTCCCTGGGCGTGCTGTTCCTGTACGCGATGCTCTTCGTGACGCTGACCGCCGTCGCCGCCCTGCTGCTGGTCCCCTCCGTCCTCGGCGGGTTCCTGCAAGAGCCCGCTCAGGCACACGACTATGTGGCGCTGAGCTGGTTCATCACCTCCATCGCCATGGTCGGCGGCGCCTTCGGCTCCGGCCTGGAGGAGCAAGAGGCAGTGCGCAACGCCGCCTACGGGCGGCGCCACCGCGACCGCTGGAGACAGCTGAGGGAACAAGGCATCGCGGTGGAGAGGGACCACTAGAACGACGGACCCGGGCGAGCCTGGTTCCCTCGTGACCGTGGCCGGCAGGCGTTGCCGGTGTGGCGAAGGAGCGCCCCTGCCCTGATCCCCCGGTGCCGGTGACCATCAGGGCAGGGGCGCGCCGCCCGTGGCATTGAGGATCTCGGCCGTCTGGATGCCCTCACCGGGACGGCCCCACTACTGCTGGTGCATTACGCCTCTGGGGCGATGCGGATGTGATGCTGCTCGGCCGGGATCCGCGCGTCAGCGGCCTGGCGGCCCGGCCGCATCGCGGTGGCGTGAGCCGGACGGGGTGCAGTGCGCACGCTCCCCAGGTGATGCTGCGGCTCGCCGATGGTCAGGGGGTACTGGCGGACTGCACCGTGAGACCGGGGCTTTCGCAGCGTCAGCGGTCTCTGGCGGCGGTGGTCGGGGAGATCTGTGCGGCGCTGGGCTGGCGGTACTGGGTGCTCGGGCCGGTCGATCCGGTGTACCGGCGCAATGTGGCCTGGCTGGCCGGGTACCGGCATCCGCGGCACCACGGTGGACAGCAGCTGGCGGCAGCACTCCAGGAGACATTCGCCGAGCACACGCCGCTGTGGGAGGGCGTGCGGAAGATCGGGGATCCGTTGGTGGTGCGCTGTTCCATGCCTTGTGGGCGGGGCAGTTGTCGGCGGATCTGGGCACGCCGAAGGCTCAGCCCGCGCTACGAACGCCATCCCCGAAACTACCTGGCCCTTCTCGGTCTTGCGGCGGCCCTGTGCTGCTACAAGCGACTTCTCCGCCCCACCACATAGGACACCGTCTAAGACGCCGGAAACCATCACCAACACCACACACCGCCGTCATCAACGAACCCCGAACAACCTCCACGCCCACCACCACCGCCCTCAGCACCCAGAACGCACCCGCCACCTGCTCAAAGAATCTTCAACACCCCAGCCCAAGCCACTACCACCACACCAACGGCCAGCGCCCCTCCCTCAATGGGCCCCTGCTGCTCAGCAGGCCAGCGGGTGCCGGCGCCCCTGGGCGGGCGGGTCCGCGGACCCCCGGCCACCGGGTCTCCGCCCCCCGCCCCTGATCAGGCGGTCGGTGCGCCCCGGACAGGGAGGAAGTCCTCGGGACGTGTCGAGCGCCGCCAGACGTAGACGGCCAACGCCATCACGAGGATCAGCCCCATCAGCACGAGCAATTCGATCCCCTGGCCGCTCCACCGGAAGGACTTGTCCGCCTCGGCCGTCACGATGAGCACCTTGCGGATGCCGGCGATCAGCCCGACGACCAGGAACGGTTCGGCGTCCAGCGTTCGGTTCCTGATGGTGAGACGGACGGTGTGCAGCAGCTCGGCCACGATGAACAGCACCAGGCTGTTGTCCAGCGCGGACAGCACGACCGTCTCCTCGCGGTACGGCCCCTCGATCGCGTCCACGACATCGTCGACGACCCCGGCGGTCAGCAGTCCGGCGAGCACGACCAGGAGCACCGCGACGACGAGATGGATGCCGTCCTCAACCGTCTGCAGAAGGCTCTGCACACGGCGTCCCTCGAATCTGCGGGGAAGGGGCGGCACATACAGCAATCTAGGGCCGCACCGCCGGGAGGGGGCCGCCATGATCCGCCGGTCGGGTGGCCGCCGTGCCGCTCGGCGGGCTTTTCAGGCCGCCGTAGCGCCGCTCAGGACCCTCCACACCCGCGTCGCCACATGCAGGTTGAGCCTGCTGTCCACGTCCGAGAGGTCCAAGCCGCCGATCTTGCGGATCCGCTGGAGCCGGTAGCGCAGTGTGCTGCGGTGGATGGCGAGCACCGAGGCGGTCGTGTCGTAGTTCCCGCCGCACTCGAAGTACTGGGACAGGGTTTCGACCAGGTCGGTGTGGTGCTGTGCGTCGTAGTCCAGGAGCGGCCCGAGCCATTCGCGGGCGAAGGCCTCGACCTCCTCGGAGTCGTTGCGCGGCCCGAGCAGCCGGTACAGGCCCAGGTCGTCGAAGAAGGTCATGCCGGACGACCTGCGGGACTGCCGCCGTATCTCCAGGGCCCTCAGCGCCTCCTGGTAGGAGCGGGGGACGCGGGCGGGCGAGTCGCACCGTCCGCCCACGCCGATTGCTCCGGCCGTCGTCCCGGTCTCCCGCGCCAGCACGTCGTAGAGCGCGGTGCCCCGGGGTTTGCCCTGGCTGATCAGCACCACCGCGTCCGAGCGGCGGACCAGCAGTGAGCGCATCCCCACCGCGAAGGCGGAGCGGTCGACGGTCTGGACGAAGGAATCATCCGTCTTCCTGCCGGGCCACTGCACCGCGAGCACGTACTGGGGGCCGTGGAGGTCGTGGCCGACCGCCTCAGAGCGGACGTAGGCGCTCACCTCGTCCGTACCGGCCAGGAGGTCGTCGACGAGATCGCGCCGCAGGCGCAGCTCCACCTCGGCGAGGCTCCGCAGATGCACCAGCTCCAGGGCGAGTGAGGCCGCGGCGTGCTGCAGGGCGAACACGGTGCGCTCGTCGGCGCGGCCGTCCGGGTCGACGAGGGCCAGCACGCCCAGCACCTCACCGCCGGGCTTGACCAGCGTGATCAGTCGGCGCCGGACCCGCACGGGCATGGGGCGGCGGGCCGCGTTCTGCAGCATCTCCTCGCGGCGCACGGCATCGGATTTGGGATACGGGTCGGGACGCCCAGGCCCCGCCCAGGCCCTGAGGTTCCCGAAGCGGTCCTCGATGACCGCGGGGAGGCCGGTGACCTCGTGCAGGACCCGGACGATTCCCGCCTGCCCACCCTGGTCGGCAGCCACCCGGTCGAGGGACTCGTGCACGTTTTGCTGGTATTCCAGTTCGGACAGTGACGAGTCCAGCCTCAGGTGTGTGGCCTCCAGTTCGTCGCGCCGGCGCTCCAGTTCGACGGCGGCCTCGTCCTCCCGGCGGTGCGCGGCCGCGCTTGACAGCGCCGCGGCGGTCTGCTGCACGAGCACCGCCAGCAGATCCTGCGCGTCCCGACTCGGCCTGGTGGCGCAGCGCACCACGAGGTAGCCGAAGAAGCCGCTCAGGCAGCGCAGCGCGTACGCCCGGCTCCACACCCGCGGCGAGAGGGCCACGGGCCCGTCGCGGCCCCCCAGCTCCCGCACCTGACGGTCGAGGTCGGTTTCGGACCCGCTCGAGTCGTCCTCCGCCGGGACGCGGGTCAGCCGGCCGTCCACCACGAGATACCCGGCCTCGCCGGTGCACGCGTCGAATCCGTTCACCCCGGCCAGGGCCAGGTGCAGGATCGCGGCTTCCTCCGTAGCGGCGAACATGGCTCGGGAGAGCGCGTACAGGTCCTGTGGGTCCGAGGCGTCCCCCTCCTGGGGGACCCGCCGGGCCCCGCCCCTCCGTGTCTCCGGTGTCCGGGGCCCGTCCTCCCCGGACACCGGCGCGGCGTCTGCCGGGCGCCGGCCGGCGCGGTCGTCGCCTTCCCGGGGGCCGGGGTGGTCGCCCTCCCCGCGGTGGTGGGAGGGCGAGTTCCGGGCCATGTGTGTTGGAGTCACTCCGCCTCCTCGGTCTGAGGGGATGACCGGCTGCGCCGCGAGTACCTCCGTGCGGCGGGTCAACCCGGTCCGCGCCCTGACCGGCCCCGTGCCCCCGGGTGGACCCCCGCTCCAAAATTTTGATCCGGCAGGGGCAGGCGGGCGGTGTCCGGTCTCGTCAGTCTGGTGTTGTGAGGCCGGGTTGCCGGATTTACGCCCCACCTGCCCATGCACCTGATGCGCAGGCCCGAAGGCCCCGCCGTCCCGGCACTGCCTGCCACCCCCGCGGTCCGGCAGAGAAGGAGGGCTACGGCGATGAACGACCAGGCCACCAGGCCCGTCGCCTCGTACACAACGTACGCCGAGGCCGAACGCGCTGTCGACTACCTCTCCGACCTGGGATTTCCCGTTCACAAAGTGGCGATCGTCGGCCATGACGTACGTCTGGTCGAGCAGGTCGTCGGCCGCATGGACTACGGCCGGGCCGCGCTCCACGGGGCAGCGGCCGGAGCGGTCCCGGGCGCTCTCATCGGCTGGATCTTCGGACTCCTGGACTGGCTGGACCCCGTCGTCGCCGGCCTGCTGCTCGCGCTCTACGGACTGATCTTCGGAGCCCTGATCGGCGCCCTGCTCGGTCTCTTGATGTACGCGCTGCAGGGAGGCCGCCGGGACTTCGCCTCGGTCAGCGCCATGCAGCCCAGCCGGTACGAGGTCGTGGCGGAGGAGGACGTCGCCGACGAGGCGGCACGGCTGATCGCCGGCCTGCGGGGCGCGAGAGGTCACGAGGCCACCACATGACACATCTCCGGCACCGGCCGGACACCGGCCGGTGCCGTGCCGGATCGAGAAGGAGTCCCTCATGGGCAAGGCAGTCGGTATCGACCTGGGCACCACCAACTCGGTGATCGCCGTGTGGGAAGGCGGGGAACCCTCGGTCCTCCCCAATGCCGAAGGCTCCCGCACCACGCCGTCCGTCGTCGCGTTCACCGACACGGGCGAGCGCCTCGTGGGACAGCTGGCCCGCCGCCAGGCGATCCTCAACCCCAAGGGCACCATCTACTCGGCCAAGCGGTTCATCGGCCGCCACTACGACGAGATCTCCGACGAGGCGAAGGCGGTCGGGTTCGACGTGGTACCCGACGAGCACGGGAACGCGCGCTTCAAGGTGCGGGACAAGCTGTACGCCCCCGAGGAGATCAGCGCACTGGTGCTGCGCAAGCTCGCCGACGACGCGGGAAAGCAGCTGGGCGAGCGGGTCACGGAGGCGGTCATCACCGTGCCGGCCTACTTCAACGACGCCCAGCGCACAGCCACCAAGGACGCCGGGCGGATCGCGGGGCTCGAGGTCCTGCGGATCATCAACGAGCCGACGGCGGCCGCCCTCGCGTACGGCATGGACAAGAAGGCGCACGAGACGGTACTCGTCTTCGACCTCGGGGGAGGCACCTTCGACGTGAGCATCCTCGACGTGGGCGACGGGGTCGTCGAGGTGCGCTCCACCGCGGGTGACAGCCACCTCGGGGGCGACGACTTCGACCGCCGCCTCGTGGACCACCTCGCGGACGCCTTCCAGAAGGACAACAGCATCGACCTGCGGCAGGATTCGCAGGCGCTGCAACGGCTCTTCGAGGCTGCGGAGAAGGCGAAGACCGAGCTGAGCTCGGTGACCCAGACGCAGGTGAACCTGCCGTTCATCACCGCGGATGCCTCCGGTCCCAAACACCTCACCATGTCGGTCATGCGGTCCACGTTCGAGCAGATGACCTCGGATCTGGTGGAGCGCTGCCTCGGGCCGGTGCAGCAGGCCATGGGCGACGCGAAGATCAGCGAGAGCGATGTCGACGAGGTCATCCTGGTCGGCGGATCCACCCGGATCCCGGCCGTCCAGGCCCTGGTCCGCCGGCTGACCGGCGGCAAGGAGCCCAACATGAGCGTTAACCCCGATGAGGTCGTGGCGACGGGCGCCGCGATCCAGGCCGGGGTGCTCAAGGGCGAGGTCAAGGACGTGCTGCTGCTCGATGTCATTCCGCTCTCGCTGGGTGTCGAGACCCGCGGCGGCGTGATGACGAAGATCATCGAGCGGAACACGACGATCCCGGTACGCCGTACTGAGACCTTCTCCACGGCCGAGGACAACCAGCCGGCCGTCGATGTGGTCGTCCTCCAGGGCGAACGCGAGCGGGCCGCCGACAACCGGGTGCTGGGCCGCTTCCAGCTCACCGACATCCGCCCGGCCCCCCGGGGCGAACCGCAGATCGAGGTCATCTTCGACATCGACGCCAACGGCATCCTGAACGTCACCGCGCGGGACAAGGACACCGGCAAGGAGCAGGGCATCACGATCAGCGAGAGCTCCAACCTCGACCGCAGCGAGGTGGAGCGGATGGTCGAGGAGGCCGAACGCAACCGGGGCGAGGACCAGGCGCTCCGCGAGGCGGTCGACGCACGCAACGAGCTCGACGCCACCGCCTACCAGGTCGAGAAGCGGCTGGCCGAACTCGGCGACGCCGCTCCGGCCCACGAGAAGGCGCGTGCGGAGATGCTCGTGGGCGAGGCCCGCCAGGCCGTCAAGGACGAGGCCGGGGTGGACAAGGCCAGGCCCCTGGTCTCGGAACTGCAGCAGGTCATGGCGGGGCTCATGGCACACCGGGCGGGCGGTCCCGCGGGCGGGGAGCCCGGAGCCGAGGACACCGGTCCCGGCGGAGCCGCCGAGGGCGGGGACGACGTCATCGACGCCGAGTTCGACAAGGGCTGAGGGCCGCCATGTCCACCCATCCGCAGGAACCCGACCCGGTGCCGGAGGGCGCCGCCCGGCCTCCTCAGGAGGACCTGCCTCCTCAGCAGGAGCGGTCTCCCCGGGAGGATCTGCCACGGCCCGGTCCGGGCGGCCCGGGGACTGCCTCGGATGAGGCCCCGGACGCGGCGACCGGCACCGGCGCGGCTACGGACGAGCATGCCGCGGCCCTGGACGAGCTCCGGGACCGCTGGCGCCGCGCCCTGGCCGAGCTCGACAACCTGCGCAAGCGCCACGCCAAGGAACTGGAGCGCGAACGGGCCGCCGAACGTGCCCGTACGGCCGCGGCGCTGCTGCCGGTCATCGACAATCTCGAACTGGCGCTGGCCCATGCCCAGGCCGACCCGGGCGCGATCCTGGAGGGCGTCAAGGCGGTGCGCGACCAGGCCGTGGACGCCCTGGAACGGCTCGGCTTCCCCCGGTACACCGAGACCGGCGTGCCGTTCGACCCGACGCGGCACGAGGTGGTCGGCGTGGTCGAGGACACCGACGCGGAGCCGGGCACGGTGGTGCAGGTCCTGCGCCCCGGTTACGGCGACGCCGACCGCCAGATCAGGCCCGCCGCCGTCACCGTCGCCAAGCGGGAGTGACCGCCATGGCACGGGACTTCTACGAGGTGCTCGGGGTGTCGCGGGGGGCGAGCTCCGACGATATCCAGCAGGCGTACCGCAAACTGGCCCGCCGGTACCACCCCGACGTGAACAAGAGCCCCGAGGCCGAGGAACGCTTCAAGGAGCTCAACGAGGCCTACAGCGTGCTGTCCGACCCCAAGTCCCGGTCCCGCTACGACCGCTTCGGCGAGGACTTCCGCAAGATCCCGGAGGACTACGAGGAGCGGGTCGCCGCGGGCGCGGGCGCAGGAGGCTTCCGGGGCCGGACCACCGCCGGCGAAGGCGGCCCCCGGGTCCGCTACGTGCGCGGCTTCGGCGAGGACGTGGAAGGCGGCATCGACTTCGAGGACCTGTTCGGGTCGGTCTTCGGCGCCGGCGGTGCCCGGGGCCCCGTACCGGGCGCCGACCAGGAGGCCGAGCTGCCGCTCACGGTCGAGGAGGCCTACCGCGGAGGACGCCGCAGGGTCACCCTCGGCGGCCCCTCCTGGCAGCGCAGCTACGAAGTGAACGTCCCGCCCGGGGTGACCGACGGCCAGCGCATCCGGCTGGCCGGTCAGGGCGGCGGCGGCAGCGGCGCCGCCCCGGCGGGCGACCTGTATCTGCGGGTGAGGATCCAGCCGCATCCGCAGTTCCGGCTGGAGGGCCGGAACGTCCACGTCCAGCTTCCCGTCACCCCATGGGAGGCCGCGCTGGGGGCGACCGTCCCCGTGCCCACCCCCAGCGGCACGGCCAAGGTCACCGTCCCCGAAGGGTCCTCCAGCGGCCGGCGCCTGCGGCTGCGCGGCGAGGGCATGCCGAACCCGCGCGGCACGAACGGCGACCTCTACGCCGAACTGCGCATCGTGGTGCCGCCCAAGCTCAGCGACCGGGAACGCGAGCTGTTCGAGCAGCTCGCGGCCACCTCCTCGTTCGACCCCCGGAGGACATGATGAGCGACCGTGGCGTGAGAACGGCCGTGGACGCCCCCGGCCCGGCAGTCGCCCAGTACGCGCTGGTCCCCGTGCCCAGGCTGTCCCTGGAGTCCGTGGCCCGCCGCTCCCAACTGCATCCCGATCTGATCCGCCGGTTCGTGGCTCTCGGACTGCTCGACGCCGAGCGGGACGCCACCGGAGAGCTGATGTTCGCCCGTACCGCGCCGGCGACCCTCGCCCGCATCCAGCGGCTGCGCGCCGGACTCTGCCTCAACTACACATCCATCGGCCTGGTGCTGGACCTGCTCGACCGCATCAGCCGGCTCGAAGCCGCACTGCGGCGCAGCGGCACGAGGAGTGATCAACCACCATGGACATGAACCGCCTGACCCAGAAGTCCCAGGAAGCTCTTCAGGACGCCCAGACCAAGGCCGTGCGACTGGGACAGAGCGAAGTCGACGGCGAACACCTGCTGCTGGCCCTGCTCGACCAGGAGGGCGGCCTGGTACCGCGGCTGATCAACCAGGTGGGCACGGACCCCGCGGCCCTGCGCAGCATGCTGGAGGCCGAGGTCGGCCGCAAGCCGAAGGTCACCGGGCCCGGCGCCGCTCCCGGCCAGGTCTTCGTCACACAGCGCCTCGCCCGGCTGCTGGACACGGCCGAGCAGGAGGCCAAGCGGCTCAAGGACGAGTACGTTTCGGTGGAGCACCTCCTCCTCGCGCTCGCCGAGGAGGGTTCCGCCACCGCCGCGGGGCGCGCGCTGAAGGAGCACGGGGTCACCAAGGAGGCGTTCCTCTCCGCCCTCACCCAGGTGCGCGGCAATCAGCGCGTCACCTCCGCCAATCCGGAGGTGGCCTACGAGGCCCTGGAGAAGTACGGCCGTGACCTGGTCGCCGAGGCCAGGGACGGCAAGCTGGACCCGGTCATCGGGCGGGACGCCGAGATCCGCCGCGTCACCCAGATCCTCAGCCGTAAGTCGAAGAACAACCCGGTGCTCATCGGCGACCCCGGCGTCGGCAAGACCGCCATCGTCGAGGGACTGGCGCAGCGCATCGTGCGGGGGGATGTTCCCGAGGGGCTCCGCGACAAGACCGTCTTCGCCCTGGACATGGGCTCCCTGGTCGCGGGCGCCAAGTACCGCGGCGAGTTCGAGGAACGCCTCAAGGCCGTGCTCAGCGAGGTCAAGGCCGCCTCCGGGCGCATCCTGCTGTTCGTCGACGAGTTGCACACCGTGGTGGGCGCGGGCGCCGCCGAGGGCGCCATGGACGCCGGCAACATGCTCAAGCCGATGCTCGCCCGCGGTGAACTGCACATGATCGGCGCCACCACCCTCGACGAGTACCGCAAGCACATCGAGAAGGATGCCGCGCTCGAGCGCCGCTTCCAGATGGTGCTGGTGGATGAGCCGAGCGTGGAGGACAGCATCTCCATCCTCCGCGGCCTGCGCGAACGCCTCGAAGTCTTCCACGGCGTCAAGATCCAGGACACCGCCCTGGTCGCCGCGGCCACCCTGAGCCACCGTTACATCACCGACCGGTTCCTGCCGGACAAGGCCATCGACCTCGTCGACGAGGCCTGCGCCCGGCTCCGTACCGAGATCGACTCCATGCCCGCGGAGCTGGACGAGATCACCCGCAGGGTCACCCGGCTGGAGATCGAGGAAGCGGCGCTGGCCAAGGAGACCGACCCCGCCAGCCAGGCCCGGCTCGAGGAGCTGCGGAAGGAACTGGCCGACCTCCGTGCCGAGGCCGACGCCCAGCATGCCCAGTGGGAGGCCGAACGGCAGGCCATCCGCCGCGTGCAGGAGCTGCGCCAGGCGCTGGAGCAGGTCCGCCGCGATGCGGAAAGCGCGGAGCGCGCCTACGACCTCAATCGGGCCGCGGAGCTCCGCTACGGCAAGCTGCAGGAGCTGGAGCGCCGGCTCGCCGCCGAGGAGGAGAAGCTGGCCGACAAGCAGGGTGAGCACCGGCTGCTGCACGAGGTCGTCACCGAGGAGGAGATCGCCGAGATCGTCGCCGCCTGGACGGGCATCCCCGTCGCCCGCCTCCAGGAGGGCGAGCGGGAGAAGCTGCTGCGACTCGACGAGATCCTGCGCGAGCGCGTCATCGGCCAGGACGAGGCCGTGAAGCTCGTCGCCGACGCCATCATCCGGGCCCGCTCCGGGATCCGCGACCCCCGCCGTCCCATCGGGTCGTTCATCTTCCTGGGCCCCACCGGCGTCGGCAAGACCGAGCTGGCCAAGACGCTGGCCGCCGCCCTCTTCGACTCCGAAGAGAGCATCGTGCGCCTGGACATGAGCGAGTACCAGGAGCGGCACACCGTCAGCCGGCTCGTCGGCGCGCCCCCGGGATACGTCGGCTACGAAGAGGGCGGCCAGCTGACCGAGGCGGTGCGGCGCAAGCCGTACTCGGTTGTGCTGCTCGACGAGATCGAGAAGGCGCACCCCGACGTCTTCAACACGCTGCTCCAGGTGCTCGACGACGGGCGGATCACCGATGCCCAGGGACGCACGGTCGACTTCCGCAACACCGTGATCATCATGACGTCCAACATCGGTTCCGAGCACCTCCTCGAAGGGGCCACCGCCGAAGGCGAGATCAAGCCGGACGCCCGCGCCCGGGTGATGGGGGAACTGCGGGCGCACTTCCGGCCCGAGTTCCTCAACCGTGTCGACGACATCGTGCTCTTCAAGCCCCTGGGCGAACCCCAGATCGAGCGGATCGTCGAGCTGCAGTTCGACGAGCTGCGCCGCCGGCTGTCGGAGCGCCGGATCACCGTCGAACTCACCCCCTCCGCCCGTGAGCTCATCGCACAGGAGGGCTTCGACCCCGTCTACGGAGCACGGCCGCTGCGCCGCTTCATCTCCCACGAGGTCGAGACGCTGGTCGGTCGAGCCCTGTTGCGCGGTGACGTACGGGACGGGGCCACGGTCACCGTCGACGCCCGGAACGGCGAACTGGTGGTCACCTACGACCAGCCGGAGGAGGCAGAGATGCGGAGGGCCGCATGAAGACTCTGCGGAGCACGACCGTCAAGTGCGTCGCCTGCGGGCGCGCCAACCGGATACCCGCGGCCGCGGAGGGCCGCCCCAAATGCGGCAACTGCCAGTCGCCGCTGCCGTGGATCGTCGACGCGGGCGACGACGACTTCACCGAGATCGCCGAGAAGGCCGCGCCCTTCGTCCTCGTCGACCTGTGGGCGGAGTGGTGCGCACCCTGCCGGATGGTCAGCCCCGCGCTCGAACAGGTCGCCAGGGAACTCGCCGGAAAGGTCAAACTCGTCAAGGTCGACATCGACAAGAACCCGCGGCTCATGCGCCGGTTCGGGGCGCAGGCGGTACCGACGCTGCTGCTCCTCGACAAGGGAGAGGTGATCGCCCGGCGCACGGGGGCCGCCCCCGCGCCCGCGCTGCGTTCGTGGGTCGAGCAGTCCATGCCGGCAGGATGGCCGGCCGGTGAGGGGTGATCCTCCATGGTCACCGGGGTCGATCCGCATCTGTCGCTGACCCGCCCGGTCGGCCCTCGCACCCCGGAAGGCTGCGTGGAGTGCCTGCGCACGGGCTCCCCCTGGGTGCATCTGAGGCTCTGCCTGACCTGTGGGCACGTCGGCTGCTGCGACTCCTCGCCGAACCGGCACGCGCGCCGCCACGCCGGCACCGTGGGCCACCCGATCGTGCGGTCCATGGAGCCGGGCGAGGACTGGCGCTGGTGTTTCGTCCACGAGGCGCTGGTCTGATGTCCGGGCAGGGCAGGACCACCGGACACCGGCGCCCGAGCCCCCGGACCCGAAGGACCGCGCCGCCGACGAGCCCGCCGCCGAGGAGGCCGCTGACGAAACCGCGGACGAGGCCGTCCCCTTCGAGACACCGGACCTCTACGGCGCCTACCCGCGGCTGACGGCCGAACAGATCGCGTGGCTGGCCGATGACGGTGACCGGTACGCCGTCGACTCGGGCCAGGTGCTGATCCGGGAAGGTGAGCGGTGCGAGGAGTTCTTCGTCATCCTCAGCGGCTCCATAGCGATCGTCGAGCACTACGGCACACCCGAGGAGCAGGTCCTGCGGGTGCACGGTCCGGGGCGTTTCCTCGGCGAACTGGGGCTGCTCCACGGCCAAGTCGCCTTCTACACCGCTGTCGGCCGCGACCCCGGCGAGGTCCTGGCCGTCCCCGTCGACCGGCTGCGCGCCCTGGTCGCCCAGGACCCCGTCCTCGGCGACCTCGTCCTGCGCGCCTACATCGGCCGCCGGGCGCTGCTCGTGGGGCTGGGCGCGGGATTCCGCATCCTCGGCTCACGCTACTCGCCCGACACTCGGCGGCTGCGCGAGTTCGCCGCGCGCAACCGGCTGCCGCACCGCTGGATCGACCTGGAGACCGACGAGGAGGCCGAGGCCCTGCTCCGCCGCTTCTGCGTCGCCCCCGAGGAGACCCCCATCGTCATCTGGCAGGAGCAGCAGTTGCTGCGCAACCCCAGCAACGCCGAACTGGCCCGGCTCATCGGCCTGCCGGCCCCGCCCTTCGAAGGCAGCCGCAGCGACCTGCTCATCATCGGCTCCGGCCCCGCCGGACTGGCAGCCGGCGTCCACGGGGCCTCCGAGGGGCTGCACACCACCCTCGTGGAGGCGGTCGCCACGGGCGGCCAGGCCGGCACCTCCTCCCGCATCGACAACTGCTTCGGCTTCCCTTCCGGGATCTCCGGCGCCGAACTCGCCGAGCGCGCCGTCCTTCAGGTGCACAAGTTCAGTGCCCGGCTCAGCGTCCCGGCGGAAGCAATCGCACTGAAGTCCCATGAGGACCACTATGCCGTCGCCTTCGCCGACGGCAGCGTCGCCACGGGCCGTACCGTCGTCCTGGCGACCGGGGCCCGGTACCGCAGACTCGACGTTCCCGGAATCGACCGCCTGGAGGGGACGAGCGTCTACTACGCGGCGACCGCGTACGAGGCCCAGCAGTGCCGTGCGGATCCCGTCGCGGTGGTCGGCGGCGGCAACTCCGCGGGCCAGGCGGTGCTCTTCCTCGCACACCACGTGCCCCGCGTGCACCTGGTGGTCCGGGGAGGTGATCTCGGCGCCCACATGTCGCGCTATCTGGTGGACCAGATCGAGCGCCACCCGCGCGTCGAGGTGCGGCTGCACACCGAGGTGGAGGAGGCCGTCGGGGACCGGGTCCTGGAGGCGCTCGTCGTGCGGGACAACCGCACCGGGCAGCGCTACGAACTCGACGCCCGGGCCCTGTTCAGCTTCATCGGGGCCGAGCCCTGCACCGGCTGGCTCGCCGGCTCCCTCGCCCTGGACGCCCGCGGCTTCGTCCTCATCGGGGCCGAGGCGCAGGCCGACACGGCCCCCGCCGTCTGGGAGAGCCGCGGCCGGAACTGCCTGCTCCTGGAGACCAGCCTGCCGGGCGTCTTCGCGGCGGGCGACGTCCGCAGCGGCTCGGTGAAACGCGTGGCCTCCGCGGTGGGCGAGGGGGCGATGGCCGTCCAACTCGTCCACGAACACCTCGGCCACACGGCCACCGCCGGTACGGGATAAGCCTCGGTACGCGGTGAGGGTTCGGGGCTTGACTCGGAGTGCCCCGCGCGATGGGCGAGGGTCCGGGGCGGAGCCGGGAACGGGGTGGTCCCCGGCGCGATGAACGCAGGCCCGGGTGGAGCCCGAGGTGAGCGGCGGGCCCCCGTAATGCGCCCGCATGTTCTCGGGGTCGGCATCCCCGCGCGGCCGACTGCGCTCGGAGGGCTAGTGGCGGCAGGGGCTTTCGTCCCCTCAGGAGCAGGTGCACCGCCCGCGCCCTTGTCAGGGTGGAGAGACCATCGCATCGGAGTGCGTCCACTGAAACGGCGCCGCACATGGCCGGGACTCCGTCCCCCGAGCCGCCGAGCAACACGGGGTGAATCGCATGACAATTGTGGCAGGCTCCGAACCGGGTACGGTCACCACGCGCGTGCCCGCCAGGCTCGACCGGCTGCCGTGGTCCCGCTTCCACTGGCGCATCGTGATAGGCCTCGGGACGGTGTGGATCCTGGACGGTCTCGAAGTGACCATCGTCGGGGCCGTCGCCTCCAGGATGACCGAGCCGGGCAGTGGAATCGCCCTCACCAGCGCCGACATCGGGACCGCCGCCGCGATCTACGTGGCGGGGGCCTGCTTCGGCGCCCTCCTCTTCGGCCGTCTCACGGACCGGTTCGGGCGCAAGAAGCTGTTCATGGTCACCCTGGGCATCTACGTTCTCGCCACCGTCGCGACCGCGTTCTCCATGGACGCCTGGTACTTCTTCCTCGCGCGCTTCGTCACCGGCATGGGCATCGGCGGCGAGTACGCGGCCATCAACTCGGCCATCGACGAACTGATTCCCGCCCGCAACCGCGGCCAGGTGGACCTGGCCATCAACGGCAGTTACTGGGTGGGTGCCGCGATCGGCAGCCTGGCCGCACTGGCCTTCCTCAGCACGACGCTCTTCGAGGCCGATCTCGGCTGGCGGCTGGCATTCGCCATCGGCGGCGTCCTCGGCTTCGCGATCATGCTGGTGCGCCGGTCCGTCCCCGAGAGTCCACGCTGGCTTTTCATCCACGGGCGCGAGGAGGAGGCGGAACGCATCGTCGACCGCATCGAGGCCGAAGTCCGGCAGGAGACGAGCCAGGAGCTGCCCGAACCGGGCGAGGCCATCACCATCCGGCAGCGTGAGGTCATCCCCTTCACCGAGATCGCCAGGGTGGCGCTGCAGCGTTATCCGCGCCGGGCGGTGCTCGGGCTGGCGCTCTTCGTCGGCCAGGCCTTCCTGTACAACGCGATCGTCTTCGATCTTGGGACGATCCTGAACGGCTTCTTCGGGATCGGCTCGGGCAATGTCCCGTACTTCATGGCTATCTTCGCGATCGCGAACTTCCTCGGTCCGCTTCTTCTGGGCCGGCTCTTCGACACCGTCGGCCGGAAGCCGATGATCACGGCCACCTACGTCGGTTCGGCGATCGTCGCCGCCCTCCTCGCCGCGCTGCTGATCAGCGGCTCCCTGACAGCCTGGTGGTTCTTCCTGCTGGTTTCCGTGACGTTCTTCATCGCCTCGGCGGGAGCGAGTTCGGCCTACCTGACGGTCAGCGAGGTCTTCCCCATGGAGACCCGCGCACTGTCCATCTCGCTCTTCTTCGCCGTCGGCACGGCCGTCGGCGGAATCACCGGGCCCATGCTGTTCGGGCAGTTCATCCACAGCGGCAACGCCGACCTGGTGGCCCTGGGCTTCCTCATCGGGGCCGGCGCCATGCTGCTCGGCGGGCTCGCCGAGATCGTCTTCGGCGTCCGCGCCGAGCAGCAGTCGCTGGAGAACATCGCCAGGCCCCTCACCGCGGAGGAGGCGGAGGCAGACTGGCGCAACGAGCCCTCACCGCAGGCGGTGCGTGACCGCGCCCGGCCCCCGGAGGTCCGCCGAGCCGCACGCGAGCGGGAGCAGCGGATCGCCGACCGCAATGCCCGGCGCAGGGAACACGAACGCGCCGGTGCGCGCAGGTACCGGCCCGGCCCCGGCTCCGGCAGCTCATTCCCCTCGCCGGGCATGGCCGGCACCACAACCACCGCGAGCAGGTACGCGGCCGCGGCCGACGAGTCCCTCGACGACGAGATCGAGCAGATGTCCCACGCCCTCGCCACGCGCGGCCCGACCCGCCGCCACGACCTCGAACGGGCCGTCGGCGGGCGCACCTGGGGACCCACCCGCTTCGAGAGGGCCCTGCGGCAAGCGGTACGCGAGTCGCGCGCGAAGAGCCTGCCCGACGACGCCTTCGCTCCGCCCGGCCGGTCCGCCGAACCGGGCGGAGACCGCAGGCCGTCCGACAACGACCGACACCAGAGAGGTGATGGATGATGACCACTCCCGTACGACGGCACCGGAGCCCGGGACCGATGGAGCGCCCGCTCGGTTGGGCCCGCAACCCCCTGGCCGAGTTCGACGAGCTGATCAACCAGATGGGCGGGTTGCTGGAGTCCACAGTCGAAGCGGCGCCAGGGGCGGGCATGGCCGCGTGGACGCCGTCCGCGGACGTGACGGAGACCGACGACGCCTACCACGTCGAGGTGGAACTCCCCGGGGTCAAGAGCAAGGACATCGATGTCGAGGTCAGCGGTCAGGACCTGGTCGTCACCGGCGAGATCAAGGACCGCGAGCGCAAGGGCGTCCTGCGCCGGAGCACCCGCCGTACGGGCCGCTTCGAGTACCGGGTCCTGCTTCCGTCCGAGGTGAACACCGAGGGCGTCAAGGCCGACATGTCCGAGGGCGTCCTCACGATCACCGTCCCCAAGGCGGAGGTTGCGAAGCCCCGTCACGTCGAGATCACCGAGCGCAGCGGCGACTGAAGCCCCTGCACTCCCCCTCGTGGCGACCCCGAGCCGGACAACAGGGGCCGCCACTGACGGAGGAAGGAATGCGAGATGGTTGAGACAGGGTTCCCCCCGTTCAACACCATGGTGGACAAGGCCAACCGTCTCCTGAAGGAGATCGAGGAAGCCTTCGGATGGCCGAAGGAACGCCGAAACCAGTCGTACGCCGCCCTGCGCGCCGTCCTGCACGCCCTGCGGGACCGCTTGCCGGTCGACGAGGCCGTGCAGTTCGGTGCACAACTCCCGACCCTGGTGCGCGGTGTCTACTACGACGGCTGGAAGCCTTCGCAGACGCCCGTGAAGCTGGGCACCGAGGAGTTCCTCAAGCGCGTCCGGGATGACTTCCCCTACGCGATCGAGGGCGGCACCGACCATCTGGTGCACACGGTCCTGCAGACTCTCAAGAACCACGTCAGCCCGGGTGAGTGGGAGGACGTCAAGTCCAGCATCCCCAGATCACTGGCCGGAGTCCTGCCGTAGGAGTCCTACCTGCCGCAGCGGGCCGAAACGCCGACCGGCGCCCGGCCGCACAGCAAGCCCGGCACCCGACGCGAGGCCGGTGTGAGGAACGCCCGCCCGGCAGCGGACCGGGGCGGCGTTCCTCACACCAAGTGCTGAGTCCAATGCTGAGCAGCGGCGGTGCCGGCAGCCTCGCATGTCGCCGGTCACCGGTGGCCTCGCTCAGAGCAGAAGATCGAAAACGGACCGGACCTGCTCCCAGTGGTGACTCTGCGGGTTCTTGAGGTCCGGATGGACGATCTTGAACGTCTGAGCGAGGGCCAGGCTGAGTCCACCGATGATCTCCGGGAACGCCGCCTCGGTCTCCTCGTCGGGCTGGCGGTCCAGAGCCGGACGGGTGGCGAGCCGATCGAGAATGGGCTTGAGCTCGATCTCGTGGTCGATCTTCCGGAAGCGGTGGATGCTCTCCTGCAGTCCCTTGGTGAGGGGCAGGTCCCAGGGCCGGACGACATCCCGGCCATTGGCTTTCGCGGACGCCTGGGCGATGAGCAGCAGGTCGTAGAGCTTGGCTTCGACGAAGTCGCTGTAGCGCTTGAGGTCGTTCTTGTCGACGTCCAGGCCCGCCGCCACGCGGAAGAACCTCTCGAACCTGGACACGGCCATCACGGTCATAGCTGCAACCTCCGGAATTCGACGCCGCGGGCAGTCGCCGACGCCCCTGTCTCACCCTTCAGCCTGGCCCAGGAGAGACCGGGGCACATGCGCACACCGGGACCAATGACACCCGGCCCTCTCCTGCCACCAGGCCGGTGCACCGGCGCCCGACGTCAGGTCCTCCGCTCCGCCGCCGACCTCCGCCCCCGCCTGCGCAGGGCCCGCAGCAGCCGCAACGGAAACAGACCGACGAGCGGGGCACGACGGCCCAGGTCTTCCAGGTCCTCCCGGTCGAAAGCGCGCGCGTAGCGCCGGGCGTCCTCCTCGCACGAATACCGCTTGGCGCCTCCCGTGCCGCAGCCCCGCACGCAGCGCCAGCGCATCGTCTCCCCCTCGCCGTAGAAGCGGAAGCGATGCCCGAGAACCCGGCAGCGCAGCACCACACCTCCTCCTGACCGATCCCCCGGACGCCCCCGCGCACGGAGAACAACAGGGTCGCCGCCCGCGACCGACGGGCCGTACGGGGCCCATTCTTCGCCCAGCCGCCCCCGCATGCGACCCAGCGAACGATCAAGGCCCCCATCCGGCCGGCACATGCCGGCCAGCGACACTCACCCCAGCCACCACCTCCCCGGTCCACTGACAGCCCAGCACGACCAACATGCCCCGCAGCTGACAGAATCAGGGCGCTAACCTCCCACCGGAACCGAGGGGAGCAGTGGCCCTAGGAAGAAGGGGAGCCGACGCATCGTCATGGACGGGGTGCTACCGGTGGCGGCTCCGCCGGAGGCCGACCTACAACCAGGCACTGTGCTGGTCCCCCTGCACCTACGCAGTTGAGCGAGTTCGACACGGTGCTGGACGCGGTGCGAATGCCCCGCCTGTCCGCAGGCCGACCGCGTCGAAGGTCGCAGACGGTCAACGCCGAAAAGGCGTATCCCTCCCGGGCCATCCGGACCGGCCTACGACGGCGCGGCATCCGAGCGGTCATCCCTGAACCGGCCGACCAGATCGCCAACCGACAGCGTCGAGGATCGGCCGGCGGCCTTCGATCCAGAGCGGTACAAGTCCCACAACGTAGTTGAACGCTGCTTCAGCAGGCTCAAGCAGTCCCGGACCGTCGCCGCCCGCACAAGTTGGCCGCCCCCTAGTCCCACCCCGCCCAGAGCGACAGCCTCTTCGTCATCGAGGTTCACCTGGTACGAGCCGCCGTATCCGCCGGCGCCCTCCGGGCAGCTGCGGCGCAGCAGCGGAGTGAGGGCCTCGGCCATCGCCCTGCACCGCGGGTGCGTCGCGTACGAAGGCATAGAGGCAGCGTAGAGGCGCGGCCGGTCGCCTGGTGGCTGGTCGCTGGCTTGCCGTGCCATTCGGTGACAGCGAACGGGCCGAGGCACCCGGGCGGGCCTAGCATCGAACTTGTGAGCGAGCACGTTCCGGAGACCGAGGAGGCCCCGCCCTGGCGTAGCGACATGGGCGTCCCCGAGCCCGAGGTCACCTGCTACCCGCCGGGCCAGGCACCGGGCCTGGCGGTCTACGTCCAGGGCCGGTGGCGTTACGCCATCGTCCGGATGCGTCATACCTGGGCGGATGGTCGGGTGGCGTACCACGTCAGCATCCGGCTGCCCTGGCCATCGGAGTGCTCGTACGCGCGGGCGTACTGGTCGGACCAGCCAGGGTCCAGCTTGTACATCCGCCGGGGGACCGGCGGAGAGCCTCGGCAAGGAAACCCATCGACGGGATCTGATCAGGAGTACGCCGCCGGATTCCGCGACCGATGAGGCGGCACGGGCGCTTCCCTGCCCGCACGTCGCCAGAAACTTCCATGCGGTACTGCTCCCCGCGGGGTTCGAGCCGTCTCCTATCCGTCCTCGCGTTCCTTGCTCTCCAGCAGAACCTCATACGGGCCCCACTCGCACACCACCCTGCGAGACTCCTTCGGTGAGCTCCATACGCCGCCCGCTGGGTACCGGCCCCCGCCCTGTCGACCCCGCCGCCGAAGACCCGCGGCCACGCGGAACCACCCCCGCCTGGCTTTGTAGGTGGGAACGGACACCACTTGTAGGTGAGTTTGGGCAGCACTTGTTGATCAGAGGGCTGCGAAATGTTGATGAGAACTGACACCACTGCGGCTTGACGGTCGCGGGTTCGTGGTTAGTCGGGGAGTGCTGCTGTGAGGTCCACCTCGATGAGCTGTCCGGTGAAGCCGAGTTGGGCGATACCCAGGAGGGTGCTGGCCGTGGTGAAGGCTGCCCCGATGGGCGAGTGGATGAGGCGGTTCCAGGCCGCGGACAGAACTGCGGTGTCGTCGCTGAGCACGTAGATCACCGAGCGGACGACGTGCTGCGGTTGGGCACCGACCGCGGTCAGAGCGGTGAGGGCATTGGATGCGACCTGGTCGATCTGCGCGTCTAGGTCACCGGGGCCGACCAGGGCGCCGGTGTGGTCGAGTGGGCACTGGCCGGCCAGGAAAGCCGTTCGGCCGGATTCCACGACGGTGATGTGGTGGTAGCCGGGGGGTTCGTGGAGCTGGCCGGGGTTGATGCGGGTGATCTTCGTGGTCATGCCGCTGAGTCTGCTGCGTCGGCCCACTGGGATGCATCGGGATTTTGCCGCGTCCTGCCGGTGTGTCGTCAGCTGGCGGCGTCCTGTGCCGCAGCCCGGGCTTGGGTGATGGCGAGGCGGTAGGAGTCGGTGCCGGTCTGGATCAGGTTGCCGCCGAAGGTGAGCCGGTCGACGATGGCCGCGCAGAGCCGGGGATCGGTGAAGGTCTTGGTCCAACCGCTAAAACTCTCGTTCGAGGCGATGGCGACGCTGTTCTTCTCCTCACGCTCCGTCAGAAACCTGGAACAGCAGCTCAGCGCCCCTGCGGTCCAGCTCCATGTAGCCCAGCTCATCGATGCACAAAAGATCGACACGGCCGTAGCGGGGCGTAGCGGCGGGCCGCCAGGCCGTGGTCGAGGTCGATGCCGATGTCGTCGCAGAACCGGGTGAGGATGTCCGCGACGTCGCCGCTGCGGCTGGAGACGGCGATCAGGGCGCGCTGGGACAGGCCGTAGGCGACGCGGCCGCGGCGGCCGGGTCGGTGTCTTCTCCGAACTAACAGGCCTGCCCTGGATCGCAGAGTCCGCTGCGGTCCATCAGGCAGCCGCAGGCGGTACTGCCCTTGGGCTGCGGCGGAACGAAGCGCGCAACGGCCTGCGTCACAGTGGTGGTCATGGCATGGCCCGGCCAAACAAAACGGACAAAAAGTTGGGGTTGTAGGCAGGCTCCACTGGCTCGGGGGGGGATCGTTGCGCCGCTGTTCCTGACGGGCGTGATGGGCGAGGCCGGCGATGATGACGTCGTCCCTAGCTAGGGGCGCAACATCCAATGCGCCGCGGCCCTGGGATGCGGGGCGGCCGGGAGTGGGCGACGCTGGAGGCACAGGCCCGTGGATCCTGAATGGCCGTCTCCCGGTCAGGGCCTGCCCTCGCTCCCCCCTCCCGTGAGGAGTTGAGCCGATGCGCGACGACTTCCGTTTGGCGATCCGCGGAGCCCCGACGTACAGCCGGGGCGAACCGGTGTCCCTCACCTTCGAGCTGGAGAACGTGGGCGACAGGGACTACAGGCTGCTCGTCTGGAACACCCCGCTCGAAGGTGAAGTCTTCAACTTCTTGGAGGTACACCACGCGAGCCGCGCCGTTCCCTACGACGGGCGGCTCGTCGGCCGCACGGACCCCGATCCGGCCTCCTACCGCACCATCCGGGTCGGCGAGACCATCTCCGAAGAGCTCGACATCTCGGAGTCGTATGCGCTGGACGAGCCCGGCGCGTACGACGTCACCCTGCTGGTGCGGTTCGCCGACGCCATCCCCGTCGTCGGGACGGAGGCCCTCACCGCCCGCCCACGGCAGGAACACCAGGGTTTCACCCTCGGCCCGGTCAGCACACGGTTCGAACTCCTCCCGGACGGCAGCGCACGGCCCACGGCGGGCGAGCGGGCGCGCAGCGAGCAGCCGAAGGACGGCACGCGGCTGCTCACGATTGCCCCGGATACGGAACGGCCGTCGGCCCTGCTGCGGGACATCCCCCTTCCCCCGGGGTTCGCCGAGGTCTTCGCCGCGAACGACAACGCGCGCGCCTGGCTGGACGCGGCCATCGCCGAGCTGGCGAGCTGGAGCGGTCGGACGGACAACACCCTGTATACGGAGTGGTTCGGGGCGGACAGCGTCTCCCGCTACAAGACCGTGCGGGACCGCATGTCCGGTACACGCGCCTGGATGAACAGGGGGATCACCTACGATCTGAGCCCGCCGCGCTGCGGGGCCAACACCACCGCTTACACTCACCTCGGATCGGACACCGTCTTCATCTGTCCGTCCTTTTACACGCTCCCGGCGACGGGCACCGATTCGCGGTTCGGCACCATCGTCCACGAGTGGAGCCATGCGGCTACGAACGTCGACACCGACGACATCGTCTACGGCCTTCCGGCTTCGCGGGACCTCGCGATCAGCAACCCGGACAAGGCGGCGAAGAACGCCGATAACTACAGCTCCTTCGTCGAAACGCTCAGCCTCCGCATGCTGACCGCGCCCGTATTCTGGCCCAACGGCAAGGTGTACGTGTTCGCGGGCGGCGAGTACTACCGCATCGACCCCGGCACCCGGCGGGTCGACCCCGGGTACCCGCTGCCCATCAACCCGCATTGGCCGGGCCTCTGGGGCGACCGGGTCGACGCTGGTGTGGTGTGGCCCAACGGAAAGGCGTACTTCTTCCGCGACGCCCAGTACATGCGGTACGACATCGCGACCGACAAGGTCGACGCGGGCTACCCGCTGCCCATCGCGCCGCACTGGCCCGGCCTGTGGGGCGACCGGATCGACGCGGCGATCGTCTGGAACAACGGAAAGGCGTACTTCTTCCGCGACGCCCAGTACATGCGGTACGACATCGCGACCGACAAGGTCGACGCGGGCTACCCGCTGCCCATCGCGCCGCACTGGCCCGGCCTGTGGGGCGACGGGATCCAGGGCGCCGTGATGTGGAACGACGGCAAGGCGTACCTGATGCGCGGCTGGCAGTACGTCGGCTACGACGTCGCGGCGGACCGGGTCGCCCCCGCCTATCCACGGGCGATCGGGGAGAACTGGCCCGGCCTGTGGGGCGACGGCGGCATCGACGCGGCGATCATGTACAACAACGGCAACGCCTACTTCATGCGCGGAACCCACTACAGGGCCTACGACATCGCGCAGGACCGGGTCGTCAACCCCGACTACCCACTGACCATCGCCGAGCACTGGCCGGGACTGTGGGACACCGTCAACTCGGGTATCCCGTGGCCCAACGGGAAGGTGTACTTCTTCCGCGGCAGCCAGTACATGCGCTGGGATATCGCGGCCAACCGGGTGGACCCCGGCTACCCCAAACCCATCGCTGGCAACTGGCCCGGCCTGTGGGGCGACCGGATCGATGCGGCCGTCCTGTGGCCCAACGGCAAGGCGTACTTCTTCCGTGGCAGCCAGTACATGCGGTACGACATCGCAGCCGACCGGGTGGACCCCGGATATCCGCTGCCGATCAACCCGCACTGGCCCGGCCTGTGGGGCGATGGGGTCGACGCCGGGATCGTGTGGAACAACGGCAAGGCGTACTTCTTCAAGGGCTCTCAGTACATGCGGTACGACATTGCCGCCGACCGGGTCGACGACGGCTACGCGCTGCCGATCGGGTCGAACTGGCCGAGCCTGCCCGGCCGCACCGGCTAGTAGGGCTTGGTCAGGTCGGGGTAAGTGTTGGTATGTCCTGGTGGCAGGTAGGGCAGGCGCCGGTCCAGGTCGCGAGCAGGATCTGCAGCTCGCGGACGACTTGGTAGAGGCTCAGGCCGGCGCCGTTGCTTTGGGGGCTCGGGCCAGTCGTTGCAGGGTGCAGAAGGCGTGGGCGACCGAGACGAGGGTGACGTGGTGATGCCAGCCGGTCCAGGTCCGGCCCTCAAAGTTGGTCAGGCCCAGGGCCTGCTTCATCTCCCGGTAGTCGTGCTCGATACGCCAGCGGAGCTTGGCCAGGCGGACCAGTGTGGTCAGCGGGGTGTCAGCGGGCAGGTCGGACAGCCAGTACTGGACGGGCTCGGGTTCACCGGCGGGCCACTCGGCCAGCAGCCAGCACGCGGGCAGTTCCCGACCTTCGGTCGCCTGCCGGATCTCGCGTCCGGCGGGCCGGATCCGCATGCGCCGGATCCCACGGGCTGGAGGTCACGAAGTGCGCGAGGGCCTGACGGTTCCCGTCCTCCCCGAGCCGGGCAGCCACCGGCTCGACCGACTTGCGCTGTCCGTCGGTGAGCAGACCCCGCAGGTAGACCTGCCCCCACCGACGCTGATCGTTCCGCGCGAACGGCTCGAACACCTCCGCCGCGAACACCTCCAACTCACCACGCAGAGCAGCTATCTCGTCCGGCGTCACACCCACCTAACGCCACACCGGCCCCGAAGGACACGCACTGCCGCAACCAACCTGACCAAGCCCTACTGGGCCCTGTCGTTCGGATCAGCCCGGCCGTGAGGTGCGGCGCCTCTCGACCGCCCTGACCCCGCGACGCCGGGATGATCCAGCCGAGAGGGCTAGCCCAGATACCGGGCCACCGCCTCCTCGATCCCCGCCGCGTCCGCACCCTCCGCCGCCCAGGCCACGTATCCGTCGGGCCGTACCAGGACGGTCGTCCGGCGGTCGCCCGCCCAGCGCTCCACGGTCAGCCACCCCTCACGGACAGCGGGGCCTTTGTACGGCCCGGGCGTGATCAGCACGAACCGGCCGCCGCGCAGCGCCTCGTAGAGCCGGCCGTCCTTCAGGGCGACGTCGGGGACGCGGGTGCCGGTGAGGCGGTGGGCGCCGCGGGGGGCGGGGTAGGCGTAGCCGATCCCGGTGATCTGACCCAGGGCCTTGCGCTGGACGGGCGGGGCCATGTCGACGAACGCGCAGACAAGGGCGCGGGCGGCACGCAGCAGCGGATTCCGCGCGCGGGCCAGCCGGATCAGTCCGCCACTGCTGCGCAGCACCGCCCTGCCGACCGGATAGCGCTCGGCCTCGTAGCTGTCGAGGAGCCCTTCGGGCGCCCGGCGCTGGACGACCGCGGCGAGCTTCCAGCTCAGGTTGGCGGCGTCCTGGAGGCCGGTGTTCATGCCCTGCCCGCTGGCCGGGGAGTGGATGTGCGCGGCGTCCCCGGCGAGGAAGACCCGCCCGACCCGGTAGTGCGGTGCCTGGCGCTCGTCACTGTGGAAACGGGAGAGCCAGCGGGCGTCGTGCATGCCGTAGTCGGCGCCCAGGGCACGGCGGGTGATCTCCTTGACCTCGTCGAGGTCGAGCGGGGCGTCGTCGGAGACCTCGTTGCGGCGGTTCCAGCCCATGACCCGGTACCAGCCGTCGCCGAAGGAGGCGATCATCGCGAAGGCGTCGCCGCGGCTGTTGACGGTGAGGACGCCCTCGGGCTTCTCGGCCAGCCGGACATCGGCCAGGATCAGCGACTTGATGACGGAGACACCGGGGAAGTCCAGGCCGATCGCCTCCCGCACGGCGCTCCGGTGACCGTCGGCGCCGACGACATAGGCCGCCCGGCGGGTGACGACCGCCCCGTCCGCGCCGCGAACGTCGAGGTCGACCCCCTCGTCGTCCTGCCGCAGCCCCACGACCTCGCTCTCGTACGCGAACTCGACCCCAGCCTCCCGGGCCCGCCGCTCCAGGAGCCGCTCGACCTCGTACTGCGGGGTGATGAGCAGGAACGGGAAACGCGAGGGCAGCGTGCTCAGATCGAAGGAGAGGCGACGGAAGAGCCGCAGGCCGGTGATGGTGTCGCCGGTGGTGAGGAGTTCGTCGGCGAGACCGCGGGCGTCGAGTTGCTCCAGGGTGCGGGCGTGCACCCCGAAGGCGCGGGAGAGGTTGCTGATCTTGCGCGGCCGCTTCTCGACGAGGGTCACGGTGACGCCGGCTGTGGCGAGGTCACCGGCGAGGAGGAGACCGGTGGGGCCGGAGCCGACGACGATCACGGTGCGGTGGGTGGCGGTGCCGTTCATGGTGGCCTCCTGTTGCCAACGCTTGCTTGCCATCGCCTATTGCCAACAAATGTTGGCCAACGCTCGTTGACGAAGATAGCGAGACTCCAAGGAGGACGTCAACAGTCGTTGGCAAACAACTGTTGGCGAACACTTGTTGACCTACGCCCGTTGGCCTACGCTTGTTGGCATGAACGGCAGCGACAGCACCTCCACGGTTCCCGGCTCCGGCGCCCCCCGCCGCTCCGACGCCACTCGCGGCGCGATCCTCGCGGCGGCCCGCGAGCGCTTCGCGACCGACGGCTACGAGCGAGCCACCATCCGCGCCATCGCCAAGGACGCGAACATCGATCCGTCGATGGTGATGCGGTACTACCGCAACAAGGAGGGCCTCTTCGCCGCGGCCGTCGCCATCGACCTGCGGCTGCCGGACGTGAGCGGGGCGGACCGCCGGCAGGACGCGGGGCGGATCCTCGTCGAGCACTTCCTCGACATGTGGGACAACAACGAGGTCCTCACCGCCCTGCTGCGGGTCGGCGTGACCAACCAGGCCGGGGCGGAGCGCATGCAGGGCATCCTGCGGGACCAGCTGCTGCCGGTCGCCCGGCAGGTGTGCCCCGACCCCGAGCAGGTCCCGGCACGGGCGGCACTCATGGCGTCGCAGCTGCTGGGGCTGGCGCTCACGCGGTACGTGCTGCGGATGCCGCCGGCGGTGGGGCTGGCGCGGGCGGAGATCGTGGCATGGCTGGCACCGACGATCCAGCGGTACCTGACCGCGCCGAGTTCCTGAGGCTTGCCGAGCACTCGTATCCGCAGGGGCCACGGGACCGGTAGGGCGCTGGAAGGCCGCCCCGTACATGAGACCCGCCGGGCGCCGAGAAATCCGGGCCCAGGAGGCCAGCCGAGCGCCGAGAACCCGCCGAGCCCCTGACACGCCTAGGCCGTGTCCGGCGGATCTTGTGACTGCCCCAAGCCTTGGTTCGTTGGCGCTCATGGGGCGCGGAGATCTCACAAATGAAGAATGGGCCCGGCTGAAGCCGCATCTACCGAAGTCCGGTCAGCGCGGGGGCTGTTGGGAGAGCCATCGCAGGGTGATCAACGGGATTCTGTTCCGGCAGCGCACCGGGGTACCGTGGCGGGATCTGCCTGCGCGTTTCGGTCGGTGGAAGACCGTGTACGAGCGGCATCGGCGCTGGTCAGCGGATGGCACATGGGACAAGCGAGCCTGGTTCTGTCTGGCTCGGAACGTGTAGCCGAGGAAGGTGAACGTCGTGTGCTCAAAGGAGCCGCGTCGTCTGCCACCCTTGCAGTACACGATCCGGGTCTTGGCCGGGTGCAGGTGCAGTCCGACCTGGGCCATCCTGTCCATGAGCGCGGCCAGTACCTGCCGGGCCTGGCGCTCGGTGACGCAGTGGAGGACCGCGTCGTCCGCATACCGCTCGAACCAGATGTTCGGGAATTCCCGCGCCATCCAGGTATCGAACGCATAGTGCAGGAACAGGTTCGCCAGCACGGGAGAAACCGGTGCCCCTTGCGGGGTTCCGCACTCCCGTTCCAGCAGTGATCCGTCGGGCATGGCAAGCGGAGCGTGGAGCCACCGCCGCACATATAATTTCACCCAAACGGCGTCGGTGTGAGCTTCCACCGCCTTGACCAGCAGGTCCCAGGGCACGCTGTCGAAGAACTTGGTGATGTCGAACTCCACCACCCAGTCCCGCTTCCAGCAGCGCTCCCGACACCTTTCCACCGCGTCCAAGGCGGACCGTCCGGGCCGGTATCCATAGCTGTCGGGGTGGAAAATTGGTTCCACCCTTCGCATCAGATGCCGGGCCACCACGGTCTGGGCCACGCGGTCGGCGACAGCGGGAATGCCGAGCATTCTCGTGCCGCCGCCATTCGGCTTGGGGATCTCCACCGCGCGCACCGGAGGCGGTAAGTACGAGCCTGAAGACATTCGGTTCCAGACCTTGTATAGGTTGCTCTTCAGGTCCTTCTCGAAGTTCTCGATGCTCTGCCCATCCACTCCAGGTGCGCCCTTGTTTGCCCTGACTTCCTCCCACGCCTCCTTGACTTCCCACTTCGAGATATCAAACGGTTTGATCTGAGACTTCAACTGTCCCATCGCATTCCTCCCGGACATAATCCGGTTGATGTGATCAACACAGTCACGAACGACCCGGCCCCTTCGCTCCACCCCCCATTACAGAGGCTTCGTCACTACTACGAGCCGGTCCGCCAGCAGGTCCCGCGTCGGTACTCGACCCCTCGCGGTGTCCGCCGCTTGGGGCACTCCCTCTCCCCCGCGCCGTGGCGGGGCGTGTCGGGACCTGCCTTCTCCTGTTCCATGCGAAAGCAGCAGACTGGACTCGCGTCGCCTACATGCCGGACACCACCTGGCCAATAAACGGGCACCCGCCAGGCTCATCCCGGGATTCAGGTCACACCCCGGTTTCGATGCCGCCTTTATCTTTTTCGACACGTCAGCAGCGATTCACTTGCGTTCGCCTTTCCAGTCCCCACCTGACGCCTCTTACGGCGCCTTTTCCTCATCGCTAACCACGACGGTCTTCAGCCAACGCAGCATGAGGCGGTTTGGAGCCTCCCCCCGCAGGGCGACTCCGAAGGGCCAGGCCTTCATCTCTCGCACAGCACCATTTCCAGAAGCTGTCCTACTACCAACTCCCTTTCATGTTCAGGACACAAGACCTGCAAGATCCACCTTGCCGGTGAGGGCGGACGCCGCCCACTCGCCTTGCTGATCACCCCGGGGCAGTGAGGCGACGCTCCGCAGCTCATCCCGGTCATGGAGCGTGTCCGTGTCGCCCGCCGGGATGGCGGGCGACCGCGGACTCCGCCTGGCCACCTCGGCGGAGACAAGGCTTACTCATCCCGTCGCAACCGCCGCTACCTGCGGCGACGCCAGATCAAGCACACGATCCCCGAACCGGAAGAACCAGCGGGCCAACCGACAGCACAAAGGCAGCAGGGGCGGTCGGCCCGCTGGCTTCGACATGACGATCTACAAACGCAGGAACGAGGTGGAGCGGACGATCAATGCCCTCAAGAGCTTCCGGGCTGTGGCGACGAGGTTCGACAAACGCGCCTACGTCTTCTACGGCACCGTCACCGTTGCCTCGATCCGACTTTGGCTCCGGTCGCGACCCACGGGAGAGACCTAGTAGTACCCCTTCGCCCCGTCAAGCAGCTCCCTCACGATGGCCGCATGTCCCGTGTGCCGTCCGGTCTCCTCGACGAGATGGATGAGCACCCAGCGGAGGTCGGCGTTGCCGGAGCGGCAGTCGGGGTGGCGGCCGACGTCATCCAAAGAGGCCGCGGCCACGATCTCGTTGCTTCGAGCGCACCGGGCCTCATACGACGCACACGCGCGGCCGGGAGTGCGCCCCATCGCTTCGAGGGAACCGGATGCGCACCACCGGCCGTCGTTCAGGCCCGGGTGTAGCCGCCGTCGGCGAGGAGTTCGGCGCCGGTGACGAACGACGAGGCGTCCGAAGCCAGGAAGAGGGCGGCCTCGGCGATTTCCTCGGCGTCGGCCAGCCGCCCCAGTGGCACGACGGCCTCGGCGAACTGGTCGACGTCCGGCCCCGCGGCGCCCAGCAGGCCAGGGGTCCGCGTGGGTCCCGGGCTGAGCACGTTGACCCGGAATCGGCGCTCCCGTGACTGCCGGGCCCAGTTGTGCACGAGGTTGCTCACCGCCGCCTTCGAGGCGCTGTAGACCTCGAGTTGCTCATTGGGCCGCACGCTGTTACTCGAGCCGACGACCAGGATGGAGGCGTTCTCCGCCAGCAGCGGAAGCGCCTTCTGAACGGTGAATAGTGGGCCCTTGACGTTGACGGCGAGCGTCAGGTCGACGTTCGCCTCGGTGTGGGCGCCGAGCGCGGCGTCCGCGACGATTCCCGCGTTGGCCACCAGCACATCGATGCGTCCGGCCTCCTCGCGGACTCGCGCGTAAAGCGCGTCCAGGTCGGCCAGGACCGAGACGTCGGATCGTACGCCGGTGGCCGCAGGGCCCATCTCCTTGACTGCCGCTTCGAGGCGGTCGATGTCCCGGCCGGTCACGAAGACCCGTGCGCCTTCCCGGACGAAGCGGTGGGCGATGGCCAGCCCGATCCCGCTGGTCCCTCCGGTGATCACGGCCACCTTCTCCTGCAGCACGCCTGGCATGTCGAACCCCTTCAGTTGTGGAATGGATCGTCCATAACGTAGTCAGTAATGGACGATCGAGTCAAGAATGGATAGGCTGAGACCATGCCGAGACCACGCGCATTCGACGAACGCCAAGTCCTGGAGCGGGCCCGGGAACAGTTCTGGGCGACCGGCTATGCAGGAACCCGGATGGACGACATCGCCCAGGCGACCGGCCTGGGCAAGGGCAGCCTGTACGGCGCATTCGGCGACAAGGGCAAGCTGTTCCACCGTGTGTTCGGCGACTGGTGCACCGCAGTCGTTGAGGTGGCCGAAGGGCGGCTGGCAGGTGGCCCGGACGCAGAGGCCATGGCCCGGCTGTCGGGATACGTGCACCTAATGGCGGAGAACACCGCCTCCGACACCGAGCGCCGCGGGTGCCTGTTGGCCAAGGGCGTGGCGGAACTGGCCCAGCACGATCCGACGGTCGCCGGACGGTCGGCCGAGACCATGACGGCACTGCTGACCCTGCTGCGGACGGAGATCAGTGCCGCCCAGCGCCACGGCGACATCGATAGCGCTGCGGATCCGGAGCGGTTGGCGGCACTGCTGCTGACGGTGGTCCGCGGTATCGAGGCGGTAGGCAAGGCCGGCCTGGACTCGGAGACGCTGCGGAACATTGCAGACACCGCACTGGCGGTCCTGCCCATGCCCAAGGGGCAGAAACGCCTCGCAACCGGGCGCAGTCCGGCCCGCGAGAACTAACTTGGTGCCATCACGGCCACATGATCCGCCGGACAGTGCCTAGGCTGGCATACCTGTCTGCCTGTACAACCTCACTCGGGGCCCGCAGGCTGGCCGACGAGGCCCTCCATCTGGCTGCGGCCTTCCAGCACGCTGGCTTTCCGCAGGTCATCGGCACGCTCTGGCCGGTCGAAGACGGAGTGGCGCAGTCGCTCTGCGGCCAGGTCTACGAAGAGCTGCCCGGTCTTGACCCGACGATGGCGGCAGTCGCCCTATATAAGGCGACGCGGGCAATGAGTGAGCAATACCCTCAACGCCCAAGTCTCTGGGCCTCATTCGTGCACCTCGGTCCATGAGTTCGGACCGGCTCGTCGTCGGCCAACTGCCGGTCACGCAAATGCGGCACCACCCGGGCAGCGCAGGTGACGAACCGCTGACAGGCACCGACAGGTCCAGGAGCTCGACCGCGTGCTCGAGCCGCTTGTCCACCGGCGCCACCGTCGCCCCCGACTCCCGCCGGAACGCCTTACGTGAACGGCCAGGGGCCCCCGCCTGGGATATCCACAAGGCTTCTGGCCAACAAGCACGAAGAGTGAGACAGGGCAGCAGACACAAGAAGGTGGCCACGGGTCATCCCGTGGCCACAGCGGTCGGTGTTCTGTCAGGACGCGCCGTCAGCGTTGTCGGGCCGGTAGTACCCAGCGATCTCCTCCACCGTGAACAGCTCTCTGCCGTCCAGGACTTTGCCGGCGGGGAAGTCGGCGCGACGACGCCTGTGCTGACGCATGAGGTCCGCGCTGACCTCAATGCCCTCGGCGGCCAGGCGCCGGGATATCTCCGCCAGCGGCAACCGCTCCTCCCTCTCCTCCGGCTCGGCTCCGCTCTGCTCGGCGGGCCCGGCTTCCAACTCCGCAGCGCCGTCGCCCTTCAGCAGCTGACGGTTTCACCTTCCCCTTCACGCGGGCTGTCACCTTCCTCAGTGTGAGCATCCTGACCTGGGGAAGTGCTCTCCACGGCCCCGTTCTCCGGGCTCTCCGGCTTCGTGAGGAGGGGACGTGAGACCTGGAGCAGAGACGGCAGCCGCTGAGGGCTGCGCGCTGGCGGCGTGCCGTACAGGTCCTTGGTGCTGTAGCCACGCTCGGCACGCAGCTCGAGGCTGTGCTCGCGGAAGTCCTCCGGCTCCGCGTACGGCACCTGCATCCACACGCGCCGGTTACCCTCGATGATCATCATGCGGCCGGCCTTGTCGACGGACTCGGGCACCGGGCTTGACGATCATCTTCCACTGGTTGGCGTTGAATTGCCCATGAGGATGAGGCGGAACATGTTGCGAAGTCCACGACTGCCGACAGCCGCTTCCCGCAGGTCCTGGAACACGCCGATGATCGTCACATTGACGTGGCGGCCCATACGCATGATGGAGGCGATGTCACCCCAGATCGGGTCGCTGGCCGGGTCGCCCTTCTCCTTGCTCTCGTTCCACCATTCCTTCGACGCGTCGCCGAACTCATTGCCCTCCTCCAGGATGAGGGTCAGCCGGTCGAAGTCCTTCCTCGGGTCCTGCTTCTTGACGTAGTTCCGGGCCTCAACTTCCCTGGCCGTCCACGAAATCGCGGACCGCATGTCTCCGATGTTGCCGGGGTCGGTGTGGAGGTGAGCGCCCTCAACCCTTCGAAGCAGTTGATACTCGCCATCTTCACGTCGATGCCGACCACGGTTGCCCGCTGCCTCACGAGTTGCGTAATAACCATCTACAGGAAAGAGGACTTACCACGGCCGGAGCCCACCGACAAGGCCCACATCGCGGTTTCACCAGTCATTTCCTTAATAACAGGCCTATTCCGTTCATCCATCCCGAGCACGATTTGCCCTGGTGCGCACTTGGCAATCGCGTTCTGCACCTCGTCGCTGAAGAAGTCGGCCTTCTCCGGGGGTTCCGGCTTCGGCTTCGGCTTCTGCGGCACGAAGACGACGTTGAAGGGGTACTTCGCGTGGTGACGGTGGGCGATCCGGCGAGGTCGGCCCGCCCACCTTGGGCCCACGTTCGTTGCCTCCTGCCGGATGTGCCGCAGTTCCTCGACTTCGGCCCGAGGTCCCTTATCTCTGACCCCGGCCCGCAAGGCAGCCGGTCGACGGCGTTGCCTGATCGGTCTTCTTCGGTGGCAGGCTCTTCTCCCAAGGCGAGGTTCTTGAGCACCGTCGAGCGGTGACGCGGCGAAGCGCCGGTTTCCGCCCGGGGTTCCAGGCTCTCAGGCGCCGGGTTTGCGGACGATGCCGGTGAAGCCCACAACGAACAGCGTGATGAATGCCCAACTGAAGGCCTGCAGGATCAGACTCACCACGAAGATCCACTGCGCTGGGAGGGTGTTGGTCAGTTCGCAGCGGCCGACCGCGGCTGATCCAAGCAGAGGAACAGTGCGATCGAAAGCACTCCCGATGGTCTCCACCACACCGCAACGGCCCCCGCCCCGAGCCTTCGGATGGGCCACCAGCCCGAAGAGGTCCGCGAAAAGCATGACGATGCAGGAGAGCCCCAGCACCGCGAGGAGGAACCACAGGGCGCGACCGGGACGATAGCCGTAGCGAACCGTCGCGCCAGCAATCCAATGCCACGCCTTGGCTCCCCGCCAATGAGCTACGTGGCCGAGAGTTGCGCCGAAGGCCTTCTGCTGGGCGATGAGCACCGTCTTGGCCCGCTCTTCGTCCCCCGATCCCCTGCTGACCTCTGCCATCTGCCGGTACGGCTGAGGAGTGTAACGGGGCATGCACTTCTGCAGCACCTGCAGCCACGTCTCAGACTCAAGCCATTGAGGGTATGCGCTGTAGATAAACCCGTCGATCAGCAACCGCGGCCTGTCAGTCTCCGACAGGGCGAACACCTCATGCCAAAACGTCTCGTCCCACAAGAAGAGCTGGCCGTCCACCTTGCTATCACACAGATCAAGGATTAGACGCCCCGGATCACCATTGGCCATAGAACCACTCACCGACAACCCACTGGTGATGTGCGCGCGCAGCCGCACGACACCGTCCTCGTCGTCGCCGCTGGCCGTCAGGTCGATCAGCAAGGTTTCGCTGCCGACGTACATACGGTCGGCGTACAGGGCGGCGCCGGTTTCATTGGCCAGCGAGGCTCCCATGAAGTTCAGCTGGCCGGCGATGTGCGCTTCCGGCAGCCGTACCGCGCCCTTGTCCCCGGAGCCGGTGGCCCTCAAGTCGGCCAGCGAAGCGCTGCTGCCGACGTACATACGGTCGGCGACCAGGGCGGGGCCGGTTTCATTGATCAGCGTGGCGTCGCCGTCCAAGAGGAGCTGGCCGGTGATGTGCGCGCCCATCAGCCGTACCGCGCCGTCGTCCCCGGAGCCGCTGGCCCTCAGGTCGGCCAGCGAGGCACTGCCGCTGACCTGCAGACCGTCGGCGACCAAGGCGGAGCCGGTTTCATTGGCCAGCGAGGCTCCGCGCAGTTCGAGCTGCCCGGTGATGTGCGCGTCCGGCAGCCGTACCGCGCCGTTGTCCCCGTAGCCGGTGGCCCTCAGGTCGGTCATCCAGGTGTTGCTGCCGACCTGCAGACCGTCGGCGGCAAAGGCGGGGCCGGTTTCGTTGGTCAGCGTGGCGCCGGTCAAATCGAGACCGCCGGTGATGTGTGAGCCCAGCAGCCGCACCGCGCCGTTCTCGTCGTGGCCGGTGGCCGTGAGATCGGCCAAGTCGAGGGAGTGGCTGAGGTGCAGGCGGTCAGCGTGCAGGGCGGGCAGCACGGACCCGCGGAGCGACAGGGAGGACAGCTGGGCGCGGTCCAGGTCAACTCGTTCGTCGAATAGGCAATTCTCCAGCTGGAGTGGGACGGTGCTGCGCACGTCGGTCAGGTCGAGGTGACCAGTGATGCGCGCACCAACCAGACGGATCCCCCGAGGATCGAGTGGCGCCCCGATGCGCCCCAGCAGAAGGTCGCGGATGTGAGTCGCCGACACTGGCCTGAGGCGTTTGCGTAGTCGGATGGGCCCTGCGTGCGGGTCAGATCAAGGATGGAGCCCGCTTCTGCTGCTTGGATCAGCTTTTCACGCACACTGCCACGTTAAGCCGCCCCCACCAGCAGCGGCCCAGGCAGGACGAGGAGCGCTCCTCCATTTAGGTGGAAGACAACAGCAGTCTGGCGGTGCCGTCGCAAACCCAGCGCCTGAAGGCCTGGAGCACCGGACCGCGGAACCCGGACCTTCGGCGCTTCATCGCTCGACGGTGTTCAGGAACCTCGCCTTGGAGAAGAGCCTGCCACCGGAGGAGACCGATCAGGCAACGCCGTCGACCGGCTGCCTTGCGGGCCGGGGTCAGAGACAGCTCCGGGCCACATGCCGCGCGGCCTGCTGATGGGAAGAGGCGACGAAGTCGCCCGGCGCCGGGTACCCATGCAGGGCCTGAAAGGGGGACAGACATGCCGGTGCGGGGAGGCGTCCAAGCTTGTGCTGTCGACCTCCAGGCCCCCCGGACCGATCGTGCAACGCCGTGCCGGAACTGCAGCACGGCGGGCCTCCCCTCGTGCTGCACTTCCGGCACATACGCCTCGAGGCGGGCCGACTGCTGCTCAGTGTGCCGCTTCCCCCGACGGTGCAGCACCCTTGCGCTGCACCATGCTGCACCCGCTGATCTGCTGGCTTCCCGTGCGGCGCTGCATGTGCGCTGTGCGGCATCCATGCGCACTCCACCCCCTCCGTACGGCTAGCCATTGAGCACGTGACCAAGCCGGGCCGCTGCTGCACCCCATCGTCTGCGCAGCGCTGGGATCTTCGACGGGATGCTGCACCGCCGACGGTGACGCGGTGTGCGGGGCCCGGAATGGGATGCAAAGCCTGGGCAGCGTCGCGGACTCGCGTCAAGGAGCACCGCGCTGCCCTTGGAGTACGCAGAGGCCGGGGCGTTACTGCACCTGCCATGGGTATCCATCTGGCCGCCAACGGTGTCTAGGAGATGCTCTTCAATACGGCGAGGCGTTGCGTCCGGCGGCGCTCTGCCTCCGCCTCCGCGATCTTGTGGGCCTGACCGCGGTTGACCTTGCAGCCGTGACCAGCGAGCCAGTCGATGAGCATCGGGGTGTGCGTACTGTCGAGCACTTCGATGGCGTACCGGACCGCCGCGGCCTTCGTCTTCAGCGCGGCGAGCCTCTCAAGGTGCACGCTCATCTCTTCACCCTCTTCATCGCCCCGGTCAGCCGTGGTCACCGGTTCCTCCCCTGACTCCTCGGCCAGAGAAGTCGTCTCCAGCTGCTGCCCCTCTGACGCCGAATCGCCGGAGTCAGCCCCCGGCCCCGTTGAAGCGACCTCATCGCTCGAGGACGCAGACGTTTCCAAGATCGTCTCGGTCGCCTCATCCTGCTGTTCCGGTTCCCTGCCCCCGCCACATCGGCCTGGTCGGGAAGGGAGGGAGCCCCGCCGCCAAGGCCGGGGTCACAATCGGGCTTCTCCTCTTCTCCGGTGTCTTGGGGAGGGTGGGTTATTCGCTGCTGTCGGCAGCGGCGTTTCGGTCCTGGCGCGGAGGCTTACGCCGGCGCCAGGCCTTGACCACGGCGTGGCCATGGCGCCGGTGGCCAGCACCAGCACACCAGCGACGTATTCGGGCCAGGCATCGCTCATGAGGTGAGTCAACATGGCAGTTCAGGGCGCATGTGAGGTGCGCCGACTCCTTCACAGTGGGGCCGGGAGAGCGCGGTGCGCTCCCGGTCGGGCAAGCAGGCCGCGTCCCTGTCGCGACCCGGGCCACCGGACCGAGCCCCGCCGCCCCACGCTTGGGTGCGGGCCGGAACGGGCAACGCTGCCCGGTGCCGCCGAACATTCTTAGGCCACGGGCGCCTGCCTTACTGCCGGTTACGGAGAAGCGAAGGGTGGCGACCATGGCGAATAGTCAGCTTGTCCTGAAATGCTGAATAAGAGGTTCTTTTGATTCACCCGGCACACAGATGGAATTGACCCCTCACCACACACTCCGGGTACTCCCGCTCACCGGTCCAATGTCCGTGCGTGGCCTGCCAGCTCCAACTGCGGCGGCAGCAGCCGTTGCGCTGCAGCTCCCCTCCTTGACAGGGCTTCGGCGGAGTCGGGTTGCGTCCGATTTGCGCTCAAGCGAGGCCCACTTCGACAAGATCAAGACGGTTCGCGCAACCGCCATGCCATGGGAGGCGGCGGCGTCCCGCCACGATGCGCAACCGCCGCCCACCCTCCGCACCAGCCCTTGCTCCACTTATCGACATTCGATAGATTTCCATCGCGACTCGATGGAAGGATGAGCCATGGGAAAGCTGACAGTGGGTGCACTGCGCGCCGTGCTCGGGGTGGTGCTCGCCGGCACCGTGTTCGTGCAGGCATTGATGGTGTGGGCGTTGGCCACCGACCCGGAGGACGGGTCGCTCCCGCTGACACCGCTGCGCGTGATCACGATCCTGGGCATGGTGTCGGTCCAGGTCGCCCTGGTCTGCGTATGGCGGCTGGTGACGATGGTGCGACGCGGAACCGTGTTCTCCCACGCCGCCTTCCGGTACGTGGACGTCGTGATCGGCGCGATCGTGGCGGCTGCCCTCGTGTGGTTCGCGGTCACGGCCATCAATGCGCCGGGCCAGCGGGACGACCCGGGGGTCACCGTCATCATGGGCGGGGTTGGCGTGGCCATCCTGGGGGTCGCGCTCATCGTGCTCGTGCTGCGGATGCTGCTCGCCCAGGCTGTCGCGCGTGACGTCGAAGCGGCGCATATGCAGGCCGAGTTGAACGAGGTGATCTGATGCCGATCGCCGTCGACATCGACGTGATGCTGGCCAGGCGGAAGATGTCCGTGGGCGAGCTCGCGGACCGCGTAGGGATCACGCCCGCCAACCTGGCGGTACTCAAGAACGGCCGCGCCAAGGCGGTGCGCTTTGCGACGCTCGCCGCGCTCTGCGAGGTGCTCAGGTGCCAGCCGGGCGACCTGCTGCGCTGGGAAGCCGAGGACGCCGCGGGCGGATGACGTGCCCCAGGGCGGCCGCCCGACCTCGCGATCCGCGCGGCGTACGGCACGCTCCTACCCACCGCTCAGGCCGACGCCGTCCTCCTCCACCACGGCATCGGCCTCAGCACCACCAAGACGGCGGAGACCACCGGCACCGAACCCGCCGCCATCGCCACCCTGCTGCACGCATTCGACCGGCACCTCCAACACCCGACAATGACCACGCTGGCTCTGTTCACGCCTACCAGCAGCAGTTGTTCACCGGTTTGAGCAGTCTCCGCGGTCGGCTGCGATTCGAACAGTGCCGGAGTCTGGGCAGCGCCGAGGCAGCCGATTACGGCTGAGGGTCCTGGGTGCCAAGGCACTTCACACCGTGGCGGCCGGCTGCCCAGACACCGTCGTCGAGTACCAGCCCGCTGACTGACCCCATGCGCCCCTTCCGCCTCGCCCGGCACGGGGCCTTTGCAGCGCCGCCCCGTTCCTCGCGACTCCCGGGCCCGGGCTTCACCGCGCTCGTGCCGCGCGAGGGGCTGCGGCCCCTGCGCGACCCGGACGCGGCGAGCCGAACGACGACGGCGTGGGCCGTCCGATGCGGGACGTGGCCGCAGGGGGCTTACGTGGATTCGGCTCGTCCTACCGGGTCGGGACCGGTCGTCAGTGCCTCGCACGTGGTCTGCCAGGTGGGGGCGCCGGGGTGGAGCTGGGTGTGGAGGTAGGCCGCGGTGAGCCGGGCGAGGGCGGCGACTCGCTCGGGGTTCTCGTCGGTGGTCTCGGCGGCGTCGTATCCGGCGATCCCGCCGAGTCCGTGCTCCGCGTCGAACAGCGTGAGCAGGGTCTTGGGGCCGGGGGCGAGGGTGTAGGGGTCGGTGTGCCAGTCCGGTCCCATGTCCGTGAAGTGCCGGGAGTCGTCCTTGTCGCCGGCGACGACCAGCGCGGGTGTGGTCATGCTGGAGAAGTCGACGGCCCCGATGATCGGCCACTGCTCGGCCATGGGCCCGTTGAGGACTTCGCCGCCCCTGCCGGGCGCGGCGAGTAATACGCCCGCCTTGATTCGGGGTTCGAGGAGGTGCACCACGTTCCCGGTGTCGGGGTCGGTGAGCCCGGCGCCGAGCAGGAGGGCGGCGGTGAAGCCGCCGAGCGAGTGTCCGGCGAGTGCGACCTTGGTGTGGTCGATCCGTCCGGCGAGCTGCGGCACGGTGCGCTCAAGCACGTCGAGCCGGTCGAGGATGTGGCTCATGTCCTCGGCGCGGGAGCGCCAGAAGTCAGGTGCGCCGGGGGCGTCGGCGACCAGGTGGCTCAGTGTCCTGGAGGTGAGGTGGGTGGGCTGGACGACGGCAAATCCGTGCGCAGCCCAGAAGTTGGCGAGCGGCGCGTAGCCGTTGAGCGAGGAAAGGTTGTTCGAGGGGCCGTGGCCGTGGGAGAGGAGGATGAGGGGGAGGCTGGTTCCGGTCGCCGGTGCGGAGACGCGCACCTGGAGGTCCACGGGACGTCCGGGCACGGAGAGGACTACGGGGCTGAAGGACAGGACCGGGACGGGCGTGCCCAAGGCGTCGGCGCTGGTGGCAGTGGATGTGCTCACGATGTGGGTTCCCTTTCGGTGGCACCCTGCCGCCCCGGTCTCCTGCGACCGGCGACGGACAAGGCGGTCAGGAGCGTCCCGTTTCGGCTAACCTGAACGGAACGCCGCTCCACTTGGTATCCGGAGCGATGCTCCGTTTTGTCAATCGGTGTGGAAGGAGTACGTAATGCCCGCCGAGAGCCCTGCAGGGGAGTCGCCGTCCCGAGGCAAGCGGGCCGACGCCCAGCGCAACCGGCAGACGGTGCTCACCGCCGCCGCCGAGGTGTTCCTCACCTCCGGCGTCGACGCGCCGATCCGCCAGATCGCGGCCCAGGCGGGCGTCGGGATGGCCACGATCTACCGCCACTTCCCGACCCGGGCAGATCTCGTCACCGCCGTCTACCGCCACCAGATCGAGGCATGCGCCGAGGCCGGCCCGAACCTGCTGGCCAGTGCCGACTCCCCGCTCGACGCACTGCGCCAGTGGATCGGCCTCTTCGTCGACTTCCTCGTCACCAAGCACGGACTCGCCGACGCCCTGCAGTCCGACAACGACCGCTTCTCCGCGCTGCACGCCTACTTCCTCGACCGCCTGCTGCCCGTCTGCGCCCAACTGCTCGACGCCGCGGTCGAGGCCGGCGACATCAGGCCCGGCACGCAGCCCTACGAGCTGATGCGCGGCATCGGCAACCTCTGCATCGGACGCGACAACGACCCCCGCTACGACCCCCGACGCCTGATAGCTCTCCTCCTCCAGGGACTCCAGCGACCTCACGCGTCCTGATGCCGACGAGCGACATCGCGACCTGGCCCCTCCCCGACTTCCACGCGATTCTGAACGGCCGCCTCTCAACAGCCGGAGGCACCGGCAGGCAACAGTGCCCCTGAGCTGGTGCTGTCACTTCTCATGAACATCGAACACAGCATCATCAGGACGCTGTTCAACGTCGTGAACATCCGCTGTCGTAACTCGTGAACAAAAGCCAACCACGCTGCACGCCTGCTGGAACGACTTAACCTCCAGATACGCCACCTGCGAGCCCAGAACCTGACCTCCATCCTTGGTCGTCGACACCCCGCGAGCGCGACGTTATCGGCGGGCCCGTACAAGGTCTGGCCGGTGGCACGCCGCCCTCCCCCTACGGGCTGGCCGCCCCGTGCTCACTGCGGCTGCACGTGGGGACCGAGAATGACGCCGCGTCCCGCGTAGAAGCGATCGAGGTCCGCCCAGGGAACGTGAGCGAACTGCTGGGAGCGGCCGGGGAATCCGGACGGGTTATGAATGACCAGCGCCTGGGGTGTGGTGCCGACGGCGAGGACCAGGTGCCCGCCACGGCGCGGCGGGGCAGCGTCGAGGACGCGGATGGAGGGGTGTACGGACAGCAGGAGCAGCCGTCCCTCGAGGAGATGCTCGGAGAGTGCAGCCACGGGGAGGTCGGGGCCAGATTCGGCGTGCAGGTCCCAGCGCTGCTGGGCGTAGGCAGCGAAGGGGGCGTAGATCAGGCCGTCGACCCGGTCGGAGTGGCGGATGTAGGCGCCGGCATCCACGCACTCCTGCGCGAGGGAGACCGCGGGCGGTGCCTGGCCGCGCCAGTGGTCGAGGGCCATGCGCAGGCAGGCCATGCCGCACAGCCGCCAGGACCAGAACTCATACTCCTCCGGGCTGGCCGCCCCGGACTTGGGCCACAGAGGGTCATCGCTCGCACGCGTAGTGCCCGCGATGATCGCGGGCACCAGCTCGGGCGATTCCCACTGCGCGTAGTACGGCACCGGGTGAATGATCGACTGCGTCATGGGCCCCAAGTCTGCCCGGTTTCAGGGCACGTACCAGGGCTTGGTGAACGCCATGGCCAGCACGTGTTGGATCAGGTCCGGGTAGGCGATGCCGGCCGCGGCCGCCATGGCGGCCAGGTTCCCCCGTTGGGAGAGGCCGGGCAAGGTGTTGCTCTCCAGCATGGCGGTACGGCCGCTGGAGGTGACCATGAAGTCCACCCGGGAGAGGCCGTGGGCGCCGATCATGCGGTGCGCGCGCAGCGCGTCCTGTCGGAGGCGGCGGGTGATGTCCTCTGGGAGGATCGAGGGGCAGTGCTCGGTGCGCTGGGCGGGGTCGTGCTTGGCGGTGTAGTCATAGAACTCCCCGTGGGTCTGCACATCCAGCACCGGCAGGGTAGTGAGCTTGCCGTCGATCTCCAGCAGGCCGACGGTGCACGGGCGGCCGGTCACGTACTCCTCGACCATGTACTGCTCGTAGGGGTGCTCGCGGGCGGCTTGGAGCAGCTCGATCATCTTCACCTGACTGTGGACGACGGCGGCATCCAGGCTGCCGCCGCCCGAGCTGGGCTTGAAGAACACCGGCCACCCCAGGGTGAGGTGCACCGCTAAGGCCATCGCCGCGGGCGACAGTGCCGGGTTGAGGACCAGCCACCGCGGGGTGTCCAAGCCCTCGGATGTCGCCAGCCGCTTGAACGTCGGCTTGTGCATGCCCACCGCGGAGGCCAGCACACCGGACCCGGTGTAGGGGATGCCGACCGTTTCCAGCAGTCCCTGGATCTTTCCGTCCTCTCCCCCCAGGCCGTGCAGGCCCAGCAGTGCGACGTCGATCCGGTCCGGCAGCGTGTGCGGATCGGTCTCAACAAGGTCGATCAGCTCGCAGTCCCGGCCCGCATCGGCCAGGGCCTTCGCCGCCGCCTCCCTCGGCGGCGATCGAAGCCGTGGTGAACGCCGACGGCGAAAAGGTCAACACCTACACCTACAGCCCGCGCGGCGTCACCAACGCCAACGAGACGGTCTCCCAGCCCTACCGCTTCGCGAGCGGCTACCAGGACCCGACCGGGCTCTACCACTACCAGGCCCGCTTCTACGACCCGAACCTCGGCCGCTTCACCCAGCCCGACCCGTCCGGACTCGAGGCCAACCCGTACCTGTACGCCTCCGGCGACCCCACCAACATCATCGATCCCAGTGGCCTGTGGGGGTGGTCCGACATCGGTGAAGGTATCGGCGGCATCGTCGGCACGGCCGTCGGCGTGGCGGCGGTGGCCACCGTGTGTGCTACAGGCGTCGGGTGCCTCGTGGCCGGGGCAGTAATGGGCGGGGTCGCCGGCGGTTCCGGCGCGGCTATAGGATCGGCCATCGCCGGCGGAGACGCCGAAGATCGCAGCGATGCCTTTGTCAACGGCGCGCTCTGGGGCACCGCCGGCAGCCTAGCCGTGGGGCCTCTCGCAAGATTCCTGAGGAGGTAACCCAGAGCGTTACCTGATAGGGCGTGCGAGGACTTCGGACCTCTCGCACGCCCTCACCGGCGAGCAGGGCAAACGGAAGGAACAGAGTGAAGAGCAACCTGCCGGAATTACGTGAACGCTGGCGAGGATCATTAGGTATGAGCGCGTTCGGCTTCCTCGTTGCAGGGATGCCGAAACTGTTCGAGTCCGGCATCAGTACCGATTTTCTACTGTCCGCGCTGCTAGGCGTCGCTATTGGCGGGGCCCTCGGATTCCTTTTCCCGTCGATCCTGCTCCGCACACGCATCCGACGCACCCTTCCCCCTCCTCCTCCGCATCCCCCACTTCCTCCGCCCCCAATGAGGACAGGCGAGAAGCCTCCTGGAAAGCCATCCGCCAGGAATACGCATATCGACGATGCTCCAGAAGAACCAGGTTGCGGCGAGGCCCGGTAATCGGCAGCAGAAAGGCGGACGGCGTGAGCGATCACACCTCACGGGATGGAGCGTCAGTCGCGTTGGTAATCGCTCGCGCGGTGATCAGCCGCTTGAACCGCGGATACGCGGTCCGTTCGATCGAGGTCACAATCCCGCTCCGTGCCCAGACGACAACAACATCGCCAACGACACTGAGCCGAACGGGTGACGGGTCAGGGGCTCCCAGGGCTTCCAGATCAACTCATTGCCCCTTTGACCCGTATCTCGGTCAGACCTCTCTTCCTCCGACATCGTGTTCGGTATCTTCAAGATCCTGGGCTACAACTTCCGCCCGCGGTTCAAAAACCTGGACGACCAACGGTTCTGGCGGGCGAGCCTGCCGGGAGTCGAGACCGGTACGTACGGGCCGCTGGAGGCGCTCGCGCGGAACCGGGTGAACCTGAACAAGGTGATCACGCACTGGCCGGACATGCTGCGGGAGGCCGGTTCCCTGGTTACCTACCAGGTCCGCGCCTACCACCTGTTGCGGATGTTCGGCCGCGAGGGGCACCCGACGCTGCCGGGGGCAGGCGTTCGCCGAGTACGGGCGGATCGCCAAGACCGAGCACCTGCTGCGGGTGGTCGACCCGGTCGACGACACCTACCGGCGGCAGATGAACCGGCAGCTGACCGTTCAGGAGTCCCGGCACAAGCTGGCCCGCGCGTGTGGCACGGCAAGTGCGGCACCATCCACCAGGCGTACGAGGACGGGATGGAGGACCAGCTCGGCGCCCTCGGCCTGGTCCTGAACGCCATGGGGCTGTGGACGACCCGGTACATCGACGCCGCGGTCGCCCAGCTCCGCGCCGAGGGCCACGAGATCCCGGACGAGGACATCGCCCGGCTGTCCCCGCTAACTTGGGGAGTGGTCAGGGCGGGTGATGCCGCTCGAACAGAGGTAGGGCACATCATCGTGGGCGCGCTCCAGCGGCAGGTGACGCGAGTCGAGGGCCAGTCGGTACACGGTCTCGGTCAAGCGCGCGACCAGCTCGCCTCCGACCGCGCGCATCCGCAGACCGCGGCAGCTGCACCGTTGAGCCCTTCCAGCGCATTTGACACACCCCAGCACACCGCACGTCCGCCTCGCTGTGACCGACCAGACTGAGCCGACCGTGCCCGGAACACCTCACGGGTTCGAGGTGAGATCCAGGCACCAGTCGTTGCTTCGGATGAAGCGACCCGGGGGATATTCGAAGTCGCACTCACCCGCCAAGAAGAAATCGACCCTGCGACAGGTCGCTTCGACGCGGGGTTGTCGACGGACGGGAACGCATGGATGCGATCGCTCTTCCCTTCCGCCCGAGCGTCCGCGACGGCTGCCGCCGCGGCAGCGACTGCGATCCCCCGTCCCTGGAAAGGCGGCAGGACATTCCAGCCGTCCTCATACACCGCCTCGTCCCGCCAGACCCGATCCCAGTAGCCGACGGTGCCGACCGCTACTGCCTCAGGAAGCAGGACGATGATGAACATTTGGCCCTTGCCCATCGCAGCTATGTCCAGATACTTCTGGTGACGTGCGAGAACCTGCTCGTCGGTCTCCGGGCCTCCTACGTGCTTCTTCATCTGCGGCGTGTTGACACGCCGCAGCAGGTCAAGGCCGACATCCGCCCAGGGCTCGATCCGCACCAGTGGCGCATCCGTCCGCTCCTGCCCCCAACCCTGAGCCATTCACGTCCATCGCCGAGTTCGCCATCGGTCTATCCCCGCTGTACGGGGCCTACAACCAGAAGGGAGACGACAACCAATAGCGCCGTTCGGACGGGTGTAGCCGGGCACGAGCTACACCCGCCCTGAACGGCGCTGCAGCGGCGGCTAAGCCCAAAATCAGGAGCAATCGTCAAGACTGTAGATATAGTGCTTAAGTTCGCACTGCGAGGCAGTAGCTGCCTGATCCGCCGTACGGAGACTGCCTGCGGCTCCCTCTGGCCCTAGGCGCTGGCGTCCGTCACTCATAGGGACCACCTTCCCGTGCGGAGCGCACCTTCACCTGGTCAACTGTGGACGACAAGCTGCCGACAACGGACGGAGTCGCTATGGCGATCATCGTGGAGCTCAACATGACTGGAGCCACTCAGGACCAGTATGAGCAGGTCGCCAACAAGGTGACCGGTGGGCGCGGACTGGTCAAGGGCCGCTCCGACTGGCCGGTGTCCGGCGTCATCGCGCACGTCGCCGGGCCTGGCGAGAACGGCTGGTTCGTGGTGGATGTCTGGGAGTCCGAGGAGGCATGGCAGCGGTTTGCGGAGATCCTGATGCCGTTTGCGCAAGAGGCCGGAATGCCAGAGTTCCAGCCCAGGATTTACCCGGCCTTCAATGTCGTGACCGAGTAGTGGGCGCATGTCCCATGCGGCGCAGAGCTCCGGACTGACGAGCAACTATCAAGAGGTGTGGTTTGGGTGACGCTTGTCAGGCGGCGGCCTCTGCGCGCTCGACCAGGACGCCATTTTCGAACTTGGCGCCTCGCCGACCAGGGCGACGAGGTGGGCGCCCTGAGGAGCTGTTCACCGGTCAGTGGCAAAGCCGCACGACCAAGCTCGACGCCTACAAGCCCTACCTCGACCAGCGCTGGCAGGAAGGCTGGACCGATGCCTGGAGGCTGTGGGAAGGAGATCAGAAAACGGGGCTGTCCGGACGGCTATGGCAACGTCCGCAACTACGTGAGCAGAACTCTGCGGGGCAAACCCCAGCCGGTCGGGCCCCGGCCGCCATCGGCCCGCGCCGTGACCCGCTGGCTCCTGACTCACCCGGACGCCCTGATCGAGAGCGACCGGGTCCAGCTCAAGGCCGTGCTGGCCAACTGCCCCGAGCTGGACGCCCTCGCCAAGCACGTGCGGACCTTCGCCCACATGGTTACGGACCTGCACGGTGACCAACTGCCGGAGTGGAGCGAATCAGCCAGAACCGCTACCGACCTGCCCAGTCTCAGCCGGTTCGCCCAACACCTCGAACGCGACCTTGACGCCGTCGCCGCCGGCCTGACCCTGCCCTGGAACTCCGGTGTCGTGGAAGGCCATGTCAACCGCATCAAGATGCTCAAGCGCCAGATGTTCGGCCGCGCAGGCTTCGAATTCCCCCGCAAACATGTCCTGTTGGCGTGACCGAGCGTCACCACGCCGCACGAAGTGGACCAGAGCCCGAAGATCAAATACAAAGCCGCGAAGCAGGAGTCGGCGCGTCACTGCTCATCGAGGGATGCCTGCCGGGCAAGGAACTCCTCGAACGCCGCCTTCTGCTTCGGATCCATGAAGCCTTGGCGGACATTGCGGGCCTTCTCCTGGAGCCAGTGCGCCTCGTCGGGGTCCAGTAGCTCGGCGACCACCACGCCTTTGCGAGCAACCGCCGTGCGCCCTCCTACGCGACGACGAAAGAGCGTGAACGCGCCGAATTCCGCTGGGTGGGCCAGTTCCGGCTCCTCCGCCACAGCCCGGTTCTCGTCCCCAGCGCCACTCGTCGGGTAGGCGGTGGGGGCCCAATGCTCCCAGAGCGCCAGGGTGGCCGCGGGCACTAACACCGCGCGTTCCGCCTCTTCACGCCCCTCCCACATGAACGTGACAGTGACGGGCTCGCCAACCGCCTCGGCCAACCCGAGCACCCTCTCCACCTCATCGTTGATCGGGTAACCCGCCACTACATCGATCTGAATTCCCATGCTGCCTGAGGCTACTGGCCGCTTCCGGCATGCCAGCCCAAAGCTCCTGCGCCTCGTCGACCACGGCTCACTGGACCGTCCGAAACCGATGATTTCACCGACTGAGCACCTGTCCGAGGCAATACTGCGACGGAGACCAACCGCTCCACACAATTTGTGCCAGAGCCGAAAATCGTGGACAAAGCCATCCAGCCCGAAAGACACCGGTCATAGGCCGCGGGAGCACTCTGCGCGGGGGCTGCTGCGACGGTGGGCGACACGGCCCCGGAAGTCCTTGAGCGGCCGCCAAGCCCGATCGGCAGCAGCCGGGAAAGCCCAACAGCTTTCCAGTAGAGCTGACGATCCGTTCACGGAGGATCGAGGCTGGTGTCTTGAGTTGTTACTCGGCTGCATACAGGCGAGGGTTTCGAGGATCCCGTCGGCAGTTTCTTGGTCTACGTCACTGGGCTGACCTGAGCACATCGGCCAGGATCCGGCCCAGCTCCTGGGCCAGACCGTCCGCTGAGCGGCGCTGCAGATACAGGGTGGTGAAGATCGGGCCGGTCACCAGAGCGTGGACAAGCTCGACGTCCCGGATCATGGCGATCTCCCCACGGCTGACCGCCCGGTCCAACAGCTCGCCGATACAGGCTTGCTCCTGCGTGACGAAGGTGTCGCGGAAGCGGGCCGCGAGGTCCGGTGAGGCGTCCACATCGGCAATCAGACCCGGAATCGCGGCGGCGGCCGCCGGGTTGGAGAGGCTGTCCACAATCTCCTGGACGAGGCCGGTCAGATCCCCGAGCAGACTCCCCGTGTCAGGGAGGCCGGGGAGGTCCGCTTCGTGCACGGCGGCCGCGAACACCATTTCTTGCTTGGTCGAGTAGCGCCGGTAGATCGCCGCTTTCCCGATGCCTGCACGCTCGGCCACGGCGTCCACCGTGAGTCCGGCGTATCCGCTGCGGGCCAGCAGGCTTCGGGTGGCGGTGATGATGGCCTCGTCGACGCGGCCATCTCTTGGTCGTCCCATGTCGGCCATGTTACGGTACCCGAAGTTCCGAAACTAGCGGTTTCGAAAAGTATAGGGGGCCTGCTCATGAATCTCTGGGCCGGACGGATTCTGACTTTCCTGGGTGCCCTGCACCTGGTCGTTCTGGGCGCACAGAACACGGCGCATGTCGATGACTGGTTCAACAGGTCACTGTGGGGCCTGCCGCGCGATGAATTCATCGAACCCAGCGGCGCGAACGGCGCGTTCTGGATAACGATCGCCAGCTTCGCCGTGCCACTGCTGCTGCTCGGCACCCTTATCTCGCACCTGGCACAGCAGGGCTGTAGGGTGCCGCAGACTGTCGGGTGGGGACTGGCTGCGTGGTCTGTGGTGGGCTCAGTGATCCTGGAACCTACGCCGCTGCTGCTCGTGCTGATCCCGGCGGGGCTGCTGATTCGGGAAGCACGTCGCGTGCGCCACTAGTACTCCAGCAGCGCTTTGCTATCTGGGCTGGTCGAAGGGGTCGTCAGGAGTGTAGTGGCCTGATCCGGGATCGGGGGCGGTCTGGCCGGACCGCCCCTCCAAGGAGTGGGTCGAGACTTGGCCGAGTGGCTTCGGTGCGGACAGCCTCCCAGCGTGATCGACGAACATGCTGGGCGGCGCTGGAGCTGCCCACGGTGGCCGAGTTCGACTACCAGGGCGAGACCCCTGTGCGTCGGCGGTGGGCACTGGCCCGCCGCAGCATCAGCAAGCCCGAGGAGATCGCCTACTTCCTCGCCTACGCACCGCGGGAGACCACAGTGGCCGACCTGGTCCGGATCGCCGGAATGCGCCGGCAGATCGAGGAGTGCTTCCAGGCGGCGAAGAACGAGTGCGGCCTGGACCAGTACGAGGTCCGACGCTATGTCGGCTGGTACCGGCACATCACCCTGGCCATGCTCGCCCACGCCTACCTCGCGGCCATGGCAGCCGACGCGGCGGCAAAGGGGGCTGCAGAAACGCTTCCGGCACCCTGGCTCCGCTCACTGTGGCAGAAATCCGCCGCCTCCTGGTGCTTCGCCTCGGCCCGAACCGCCAAGTCTGCCGGTCGCTTCGCGCGCACGCTCTGAACTGGCCGCACTGGCGCCGCAGGCACCAGGCCGTCTCCCGCCACTGCCACTACCAGCGACGACTCCACTGCTTGGAGGGGCGGTCCGGCCAGACCGCCCCTGATCCCGGATCAGGCCACTACACTCCTGACGACCTCTTCGACCAGCCCAGATAGCAAAACGCTGCTGGAGTACTAGCACCGTCGGTAGGTACTCGCATCGCGCAACGAGCAGACCGCCGAGGCGCCGCCCGGGAGCAATGCTCAGATCCTGTGGATCGGGCTCGGGAGGACTTACCTTCCCGAGTGATCGATCGACTGGTATCGAGTAGGCCCGCGTAGCCGCGCGGGTCGGGAAGGGCACGCCTGTGCTCAGCGTAGTCAACGAGGATGGCACCACGTTCGAACGGCTCCCTGATCGATGAGATCGTCCGCGAGGGAGCAAGGCGGATGCTGGCCGCCGCACTGGAAGCTGAAGTCAACAGCTATATAGCTGAGTTGGCGGATGAGCGGGATGCCGGGGGCTGCCGTCTGGTCGTGCGTAACGGCTACCATCAGCCCAGGTCGGTGACCACCGCGGCGGGCGTGGATGAGGTGAAGGCGCCGCGGGTGAACGACAAGCGGGTCGACGAGGCAACAGGTGAGCGCAAGCGGACCGCGCCGGCCCTGGCGGTTCTCCTCATCACCGTCGGCCTCATGCTGCCCGCTGTGCTCTGGCCGGTCAGCCAGTTCCTGCGTGGCCGCTGGGAGACCAAGTCCTTCGCCGCGCTCGCGCACCTCTGGGAGGACCTGACTGCCGTGGCTCCAGAGGTCGTTCTCGACCACAGCGTCTCCAGCGCCGACGAGCAGTCTGACGACTCCGACTACCTCCTTTCACCGCCGAGTAATCGAGACGGAAGACAGCGTGCTGGCGCTCCGCCCCTACCGCTCACTGCAGGTGCAACAGCGCGCTCAGGAGCTGGCCGCCGCCAAGGAGCTGCACGGCACCCCCGAAGGAGCAGCGATCGTCGAAGCCGCAGTGATCACGGCCGCCATCCGCGCGAAGAAGAGCGGGCACAAGCCCTGTGAGGAGCAGGCCCCGCCCGCTCCCGAGGCCCATTCCCGGGAAGGCAATCTGCCGGCGGAGACCGAGTGGCTCCTCCTGATCGCCGCTGCCTACGCGGACAACGAGACCGTGCGCGTCGCTGCCGCTGAGCCGACGGTGACTGACGCAGTCTCAAAATCATGACCGACCCGCTGCAGGATCCTCAGTTCTTCAAGGACCCGTACGCGACGTTCGCCCGTCTGCGCAGCGCAGCCCCCGTACACAAAATGCCCACCGGCTCGAAGGGGCGCTACAGCTACGTCGTCACCGGCTACGCCGAGGCCCGGCAAGCGTTCGTCGACCCTCGGCTGTCGAAGGACACCGCGCGCTTCTTCGCCGGTCAGCCATCGGCTCGCAAACTCCACCCGGCGGTCTCCCAGAACATGTTGGCCACCGACCCTCCGCAGCACACACGGCTGCGGAGCGCCGCGGGGCCAGCCTTCACTCCTGGTCCCGTGGCGCGTATGCGCCCCTACATCGCCCAGGTGGTCGACGCCATTCTCGACGCGTGGCCACCCGGCGAACAGGTCGACCTCGTGGCCGGCCTCGCAGTGCCGCTCCCCGTCACGGTGATCTGCCAGCTGCTGGGCGTGCCGGAAGCCGACCGGACCATGGTGGCGCAGTGGTCGAACGAGCTCTTCGCGGCAGGCCAGCCTGATCGGATCGATGCTGCTTCCCATGCCATCGCCGGCTACATGGCCGACCTCGTCGGCGCGAAGCGAAGCGAGCCGGACGGCGGCCTCCTGCACGACCTCCTTGTACGCAGCGATGCGGGCGAGCTCACGGCAGACGAAGTGGTCTCACTGGCTGTGCTGCTACTCGTAGCCGGCCACGAGACGACGACCAACTTCATCGGCAACGCGATCCTCGCGCTGATCCAGCACCCCGACACGCTCACAAGGTTGCGCGACAACCCGCAGCTCATCCCCACCGTCCTGGACGAGTTGCTCCGCTTCGACGCGCCCATCGGCATCGCAACTTTCCGCTACAGCACGGAAGCCCTCACCATCGGCGCAACCGAAATCCCGGCGGGCGTCCCGGTCCTCATCGCTCCAGGAGCAGCCAACCGTGATCCATCGCAATTCCCCATGCCCGACCAGCTCGACCTCACCCGGAACTCCAAGTCGCACCTGGCCTTCGGGCACGGCATCCACCGATGCCTGGGCGCCCCCCTCGCCCGAGCCGAAGGCGAGATTGCGCTAACCGCGCTACTCACCCGCTTCCCGGGACTCGAGCTCGCCGTCCCCAGCGAGAATCTGGAGTGGCGTCAGACTCGGCTGATGCGCGGTCTCGAGTCCCTGCCGGTACTCCTGTAGCCCGGAGTCCGGAGGGCTAGGGCCTGTTGCGAAAGTGGATCTAGTTTGTGGCTGATCACGTGTCGTGGGGACGTGGTGATCTGACAAGCGGCCAGTGGGCCCGGCTGGAGCCGTTGTTGCCGACAGGCGTCAGGCCGGGCCGTCGGTATGTACCCGGCGGCAGCTGATAGACGGCATTCGGTGGCGGACCCGGACAGGTGCGCCGTGGCGGGACGTGCCCGAGCGGTACGGCCCGTGGGACCGGGTCTATGATCTGTTCAGGCGCTGGCAGCGGGACGGAACCTGGAGCCGGATCGTCACCCAGCTCCAGGCCAAGGCGGACGCGAAGGGCCTGATCACCTGGGACGTGAACGTCGACTCGACGGTGTGCCGGGCACATCAGCACGCCGCTGGTGCGGCGAAAAATCGACAAACTCGCCGTCCGCTACGAAGCGACCATACTGGTCGCGGTCCTCAACGAATGGCTGTGACCAGAACTTTCAGAAAATGTCCTAGACCTGCAGCTCCTCGAGGCGCGCGAGGTCGTCGTGGGCCGAGTCCCGTTCCTCGGCGGTGAGGTGGATCGAGGCAGCCTTGGAGAGCGCGGAAATCGCGGTCTCTTCGTCACCGAGGCGCCTGGCGACATCCGCACGCAGCACTAGGAGGCGCAGCAGCTGCACATGCGTGGGCCGCTTGTCCTCAAGACGCAGTACCTGGTCGAGGACCTTTGCGGCTGCCGCCGGGTCCTCCCTCGAGTCCGCGAACAGTGACGCGTAGTGCAGGGCCCGGGAGAAGGTTTCCTTGGGCGCGGGCCGGTGGTGGAGGTCCTCGCTCATCGGCTGACCGACGCGGATGCAGTTGCCGCCCGGATCGGTCATGAGGAACTGCCGCATGCCGTGCGACGCGTCCCTCAGCGCCCCAATTCGAGGCAGTCCGCGGGTCGGAACCCTCCCATACCTTGCTTTGAGACCGGCCCGGAAGGCCTCGTGCAGCCCGTCGACGTCATCGGTCCGGATGTAGCAGGTGCTGAACGATTCGGTCGGATCGTAGTGCTTCATCCCGAAGAACTGGAGCTGGATGCCGCCGCGTTCGACAACCGCGTACGGATTGGGGCTCATCTGTTGGAAAGTCACATCGAACCCGAGGGCGCTGTAGAAGTCGAGAACGGGCTGAATGGTGCGGCACGGCAATATCGGAATCGTCTTCTCACTCACGCGAGAAGTCTAGTCAAACTTGACTAGGTGCGGGAGGGGTTTGCCGGCATCCCGACTGATGAGCCCCGGCCTCCGCCAACAATGGCGGGCAAACGGTTGCTAGATGAGCAACGGAACGGAGCGCTGAGCCACCCCATGAGCGGCCGCACGGCCAAGATCTACTTTCGCAACAGGCTCTAGTAGGGCTTGGTCAGGTTGGTGTCGGTGGGGGTATGTCGCGGTGGCAGGTGGGGCAGGCGCCGGTCCAGGCTACGAGCAGGATCTGCAGCTCGCGGACGACTTGGTAGAGGCTCAGGCCGGCGCCGTTGCTTTTGGGGCTCGGGCCAGTCGCTGCAGGGTACAGAAGGCATGTGCGACGGAGACGAGGGTGACGTGGTGGTGCCAGCCGGTCCAGGTCCGGCCCTCGAAATGGGCCAGACCCAGGGCCTGTTTCATCTCCCGGTAGTCGTGCTCGATGCGCCAGCGGAGCTTGGCCAGGCGGACCAGGGTGGTCAGCGGGGTGTCGGCGGGCAGGTCGGACAGCCAGAACTGGACCGGTTCCGGTTCGGTGGCGGGCCATTCGGCCAGCAGCCAGCACTCCGGCAGGTGCGGACCCTCGACCGCCTGCCGGATCCCGCGTCCGGCAGGACGGATCTGCAAGGCGACAAACCGCGAATACATCCGCTTGCAGCCACTGCGGCCGGTGCCCGGCCGGGACCCCTCACGCCATTGCACCGGCTTTGCCGCCTCCCGGCCGACCGTGGTGACCAGCTGCTTCACCGACTGCGGCTTGTCCGGGTACTTCGCCACCGGCGGGCGTCCGGTCCCGCTGTATGGCCCGGTCACCGGCACGGCTTCGCCGGGCTGAGCCGACAACGTGGTGGAGATCCCCACGACGTAGTTCAGGCCCCGGGCCTGCAGGCCCAGGCGGAACGCCGCCGCATCGCCGTATCCGGCGTCCGCGATGGCCAGCGGCACCTCGATCCCCCACGAGCGGGTCTCATCGGCCATGTCCAGGGCGAGCTGCCATTTCTCCACGTGCCCGACATCGTCGGGGATCTGGCACGCGGTACGGCGGGCGACCTTGTCCGGATCCGCCTTCGGCGAACCGGGCGCCCAGGTCTCCGGCAGGAACAGCCGCCAGTCCACCGCCGCGGAGGCGTGGTCGGGTGCGGCGGGCGTAGAAGGCGGCACGGGAGACCTTCAGCAGCTCACACGCCCGCTTGACGTTGTGACCTGCCTGCTTCTCCGCCTCGATGAGCGGGTACACGTTCACCGGGTCTCCGTCGCGATGAAAGCTGTGGCTTCGCTTGAGGATGTGGACATCTTCCCGCAGGCGGCGGTTCTCCCGCCGCAGAGCGGCCAGTTCCTCATGCTCGCGGCTGGTCAGACCGTCCCGGTCACCGGCATCCATCTCCGCTTGCTTGACCCAGTCACGCACCGCAGTCTCGGTCAGGTCGAAGTCCTTGGCGACCTGACCGATCGAGCGGTCACCGCGACGGCACAGCTCCACGATCTCGGCCTTGAACTCTGGCGTGAACGAGCGGCGAGCGCGACGAGGCTTCTTCCCCATGCTCTCCATGACGGACATCCTCCTGGGGATGAACCCCCTGATCTCGAATGTCCGTCGAACCGGAGCAAGCCATCTCGCCGCCATCCTCATCTGGACACGACGATGACCCAGAAGGCAGAACCTAGACGAGCAGCCCTTGGCCGCTTAGACCTTCCACAAAACTGGCCGGGCTCACCACATTTGCGATCCCGCTGTTCACGGAGTCGCCGAAGGTTGCGCTTTCGAAGTTGAACGACTCGTCGCGGACGACACGGCCGATGTTGCCCAAGCTGTCCCCTTGGCTTGCAAATGCGGGTCCTGTGAACGACAACGCGGCCCCCGTGAGGGCAACAGTGGCGATCGCACTCCTAGTGATCTTCATTACGCTGTCAACGAGCCCGGCTCTGACCGGTTGCGGTGGCCTATCCGTAGCCGTGCAGGCACTCCTTCTCCGGCGGGGCCGCTCCGCCCGGACGGAGGGGGAGGGCGCCCGGGTGGCGCGGCGGTGGAGGGCGGCATTGAGACGGTGCGCTATGCGGCTTCCCGTCGGGTTTGGACACGCCAGTCCTGGAGTTCGAGGTCTTCCTCGAGCAGTGCGTCCAGGCGGGCGAGAACGGTCAGTCGGGTTCCCGGGAGGTCGTCGCAGAGCCGTCCGGTGACAGCGGCGAGTTCCCCAACGGGCATGTGGACGAGCACTTGGCCACCCAGCCATGCGGGCAGAGCGATGAGGGCATCGGTGAAGTCGGCGCGTACGACGTGGGCCATGGCCCTGATGTGGTCGCCAGCGGAAACCACAGGTCGCCTCCTTCTCCGCTCCGCGGTCGCTGGTGAAATGGGTTCCCGTTTAGTCACGGCTGCCAGCGTGCGCCTGGCAGCAAGCGGGACCGGCCGTGTGGCACGCGGTCGCCGGAAAGGCCCGCTGTTACTTCGTGCAGGGTCGCGAGATCGTTCCGGCTGGTGTGGGGCGGGGCGATCTTTCTGACGCGCAAGGGGCCCGGTTGGAGCCGCACCTTCCGAAGAACGTGGGACGGGGCGGGCGGTGGAAGTGTCATCGCAAGGTGATCAACGGCATTCTCTTCCGCCAGCGCACCGGCATCCCCTGGCGCGACCTGCCGACGCGCTTCGGGAAGTGGAAGACCTGCCACGACCGGCATCGGCGCTGGTCGGCGGACGGCACCTGGGAGAACGTCCTGCGTGCCGTCCAGACCGACGCCGACGCCGAGGAACGTATCGACTGGAGCATGATCGACGCTGACTCGACGACCTGCCGGGGCTCGAAGGCGTCCGCCGCGAATTCCAAGGAAACGGATCCTGCCCCCTCAGCATCGCCCCGACGAGGCTCTCGGCCGGTCCAGGGGAGGTCTGACCACGAAAATTCATCTCGCCGGAGACGGCGGCTGCCGGCCCCTGGCGGTGCTGATCACGCCAGCGCAGTGGGGCGACGCACCTCAGTTGACCCCGGCCCTTGAGCGCGTTCGCATACCACGGCCGGGTGGCGGTCACCCGCGCACCCGGCCTGAACACCTCAGCGGCGATAAGGCGTACTCATCCCGTCGTGACCGCCGGTACCTGCGCAGGCGCCAGATCAAGCACACCATCCCCGAACCGAGGAACCAGCGGGCCAACAGGCAGCACCGTGGCAGCCGGGGCGGTCGGCCCACCGGCTTCGACACGTCGCTCTACAAGCGCAGGAATGAAGTCGAGCGAACGATCAACGCCCTCAAGGGCTTTCGTGCCGTAGCCACCCGATTCGATAAGAGGGCATACATCTTCCACGGCACCGTGACCGTCGCAGCCATTCGCCTCTGGCTGCGCTCATGACCCGCCGAACAGCCCTGAGGCGCGTGCGGTCAGCTCAGCCGGGCATCGGCGTACACGGTCATCGCATCGCGCTGGTAGACGGCGAGACCGTCGGCGATCTTGTCGAAGTTGGCCCGCATCTGCGGGTCGTCGACATAGGTCTGG
>NZ_JBQQBW010000036.1:0-68887 GCF_052245415.1 Streptomyces sp. 8N706
CCGACGTCCTGGCCGTCGGCGAAGGCCCCACCGCCTGGACCGACTTCTTCACCCAACAGCTCCGCTGGTCCCGCGGCACCTACGAGACCATCCTCAAACAGTTCTGGAAGGCCCCCTTCACCCTGCCCCCGGGGAAACTCCTCAACTACACGCTTTTGATGCTCTATTACCCGATGGCCGCGCTCAACTGGCTTCTTGCCGCGATGAGCTGCACCCTCTTTCTCGTGCTGGGCGCGTCCGGAATTCATATCTCCTCGGAGGTCTGGCTGATGCTCTACAGCGATGCGGCCGCCCTCCAGATCGGCCTCTACATGTGGAACCGGCGGCACAACGTCTCCCCCCACGAGCCCGAGGGATCCGGCGGCGTCGCCGGAATGCTGATGTCCGCCCTGTCCGCCCCGATCTACGCCCGCTCGCTGATGGACGCGGTGCTGCGCCGCAAGAGCACGTTCGTGGTGACCCCGAAGGGCGACTCCGCCAGCCCGGACCGGCCGGCCACCTTCCGTATCCATCTGCTGTGGGCAGGAGTCTTCGGCGGCGGGCTGGTGGCCTCCTTCTTCCTGGGGCACACCCATGCGGCCATGCGCACCTGGGCCGTCCTCGCCCTTCTGCTCTCCCTCGCGCCACCGGTCATGTGGTACGTCGACGACCTGAGGCGGCGGCGCTCGCAGTCGGTACCGACGGCCCTCCCCGCCGCCCGTACCGAGCCGTCCCTCGCCACCACTCCCGATAAGGATTCGCTGTGCGCCTTGTGATCAGTCCACGCGTCCGCACCACGGCCGTCGGGGCGACCGCGATGGTCGTACTGGCCGGTCTCAACGCTCCGGCGGCCATCAGCTACGCCGAGCGGACCTACCACGCGTACACCATCGAGCGGCCCGGCTACAAAGCGCGCTTCGGCCACTGGGATCTGCTGGACGTCCCGGAGAAGTACCGGGTCAGCGCCATCCACGCCGCTCTGCTGCACACCGGGAAGGTGCTGCTGATCGCCGGGTCGGGCAACGACGAGAAGGGCTTCGACGCGGGCACGTTCAAGACGCTGCTCTGGGACCCGGCCAAGAACACCTTCAAGCTCATCCCCACGCCGGAGGACGTGTTCTGCGCCGGGCACGCCCAGCTGCCGGGCGGGCGCCTCCTGGTGGCGGGCGGCACCGCGCGGTACGAGGTGCTGGAGGGCAGGGTGGAGCGCGCGGCGGGGCCGATGCTGGTGAAGAACGAGGACCCGGACATGGCGCGCGGCTTCCGGCGGGGCACCGTCTTCCGGTCTCCGGACGGAAAGGCGTACCGCGCCACCCGTGCCTTCACCGTTCCCGCGGCGAAGAAGCACCAGGGCCGCAAGGGGAAGGTCACCGTGACCGCGGGTGAGGTCCGGGTCTTCGTCGAGGCGGCCGAGAAGGGCCGCGGCCAGATCCGCAAGGACCCCGCCCAGTACCGGATCGAAGGGCTGGCGGGGGTCGACAGGCGCAATCTGTACGGCCTCGCCCAGGCCATGACCCTGAACAAGCAGGACTACCACGGCATCAACGCGGCCTATGAGTTCGATCCGCGCAGCGAGCGCTATGTGCCGGTGGACCCGATGGCCGAGGCCCGCTGGTATCCCACGCTGGTCACGCTCGAGGACGGCAGGGTGCTGGCCGTGTCCGGACTGGACGACGTCGGCCAGATCATCGCCGGGAAGAACGAGATCTTCGACCCGAGGACGAAGAAGTGGTCCAAGGGGCCCGAGCGCTACTTCCCCACCTATCCGGCGCTGTTTCTGACCAAGGGCGGGAAGCTCTTCTACTCCGGCTCCAACGCGGGGTACGGCCCGGCCGACGAAGGCCGCGCCCCGGGCGTATGGAATCTGCGCCGGAACACCTTCCAGCGCGTGCCGGGGCTCAAGGACGCCGACCAGACCGAGACCTCGGCCTCCGTTCTGCTGCCTCCGGCCCAGGACCAGAAGGTGATGGTCCTGGGCGGCGGGGGTGTCGGCGAGTCCCGGCGGTCGACACCGCGCACGGCCGTGGTGGACCTCAAGAAGAGCCCGCGCTTCACCGACGGGCCCGATCTGCCGCAGGGCACCCGCTATCTGTCCAGCGTGATCCTGCCCGACGACACCGTCTTCACCACCGGCGGCTCGGTGGACTACCGCGGGAAGAGCGACAGCGACATCCACCGGGCGCAGTTCTACTCGCCGGAGAGCAACGCCTTCCGTCCGGCCGCCGCACCCGTCGTGGGACGCAACTACCACTCCTCGGCGCTGCTGCTGCCCGACGGGCGGGTCGCCACCTTCGGCTCCGATTCGCTGTACGCCGACCCGGACAACACCCAGACGGGGACGTTCGAGCAGCGGGTGGAGATCTACACCCCGCCGTATCTGTACCGGAAGAACCGGCCGGCGCTCGGGAAGGGCCCCACCGAGCTGCGCCGCGGCTCGACCGCCGACTACACCGTACGGTCCGCGGGCCGCGTGGCCGCGGTGAGCGGTATCGCCACGGCGAGGCTGATGCGGCCGAGCGCGGTGACCCATACGACGGATGTGGAGCAGCGGTCGGTGGAGCTGGGCGTGGAGCAGCACGGCCGTTCGTTGAGGCTGTCGGTGCCGAAGGACCCGGCGCTGGTGCCGCGCGGCTGGTACATGCTCTTCGTCACCGATACCCGTGGCACCCCGTCCAGGGCCCGGTGGGTGCACATCTCCTGACCGAGGTCACTCCCCGGCGGTGCGGGCCAGGTCGAGCGCGTACTGGGGCCACCACTCGCCCGCCGGGGGGCCGCCGTTGCAGGTGCCGTCGGACTCGCCCGGGCGCTTGACCCACAGGAAGCCGTCGACGCTCTCCCGTCCGGTACGGACGGTCGGCAGCTCGCCGAGGTCCCGCCCGGGGGGATTGCACCAGGCCTTCTCGTCACCGGCCACGGCGCCCCGCGCGGGGCCGTTGCCGTTCCGGCTGGTGTCGATGACGAAGTGCTTGCCGCCGAGGAACCGGGAGAGCTGCTGACCGTACGCCTCGGTGGCGCGGGTGGGCTGGAAGTTGGAGACGTTGAGGGCGAAGCCGTCGGCGTCGTCGATCCCGCTGAGCCGGAGCGGTTCCACCAGCCGGCCGCTGTTCCTGATCCAGCCGGGGTGTCCGGCGTCGAGGTAGACCTGGGTGGCCGGGAGCGCGGACAGGGTCGCGACGGCGTCCTTCAGCAGGGCGTAGCGCTGGGGGCGCAGCTCCTGGGGCACACAGCCGTCGACTGCCTGGGCGACCGCGTCGGGCTCCAGAATCACCATCGTCTCACGGTCGCCGATCGCCTCGGCGAACGCGCGGATCCACCGCTGGTACTCCACCGCGTCCCCGGCGCCGCCGGCCGAGTGGTTTCCGCAGTCGCGGTAGGGAATGTGGTACGCGACGAGCACCGGGGTACGGCCCGCGCGTGCGGCGGAGTCCATGATGGCGCGGACGCGCTCCCCGGGGCGGTCACCGATCCATTCGGCCACCGGCTGTTCCGCGATCCGCCGCAGCAGCTGTGCGTCGCCCGTGCGCCCTTCGGTCATCCACCGCCGTACCTGCCGGGCGGCAGGGGTCTGCGGATTCACCCACAGCTCGGGGTGGTCGGCCCGTACGACGTCCTCAACGCGCTTGGCGGCACGCGGCTTCGGCGCTTCGGTCGCCTTCTGTGCTTCGATCGCCTTCTGTGCTTCGATCGCCATCTGCGCCTCCTCCGCCATCGCCAGACAGCCGCTGAGCAGGAGGCCCAGTACGGCGGCCCCGGCGAGCAGGACCGAGCGCCGCGACGTGGTGCCCCTGAAGCCTTCCTCGTCCATGCGAGCCTTCCTCCTGCCCTGCGTCGGGCCTGACCGGTTCTGCGCCGACTCTCCCTCCGCCCCCCGGGGAGCAGAACTCCCCGCGCCGCAGCGGCGGAGTCGTGCACATGATTGGCGCAGCCCGGGTGATCTCATCGGGTGACCGGACGAGCATGCCGGTGCCGAGGGAGAGGACCGGGGAAAACACCGGCTGATCCCCGTTTCCCCGCCTGCGTGTGCGTCGACGTCGACAGATCCGGGCGGTGACCCGGCGGGCCGCGCCACCCTCCGGCGGAGCGGCCCGGCGTCCGGCATGACTTCGCGGGCGCGTGGAACGCGTACGGGACATCCCCGCGGTTTCCGAGGAGGCCCTCCATGACCGACGACCGGCCGGATCCGACCGACGAGGAGCTGGCGGCCCTGGACGCCCACTGGCGTGCCGCGAACTACCTGTCGGCCGGACAGATCTATCTCATGGCCAATCCCCTGCTCCGCGAGCCGCTGGCCGTCGACCACATCAAGCCGCGGCTGCTGGGCCACTGGGGAACCGCGCCGGGCCTGAACCTGGTGTACACCCATCTCAACCGGGTGATCAGGAACCGGGATCTGGAGGCTCTCTGCATCTGGGGGCCGGGTCACGGCGGCCCGGCCGTCCTCGCGAACTCCTGGCTGGAGGGCAGCTACTCGGAGATCTACCCGGATGTGGGCCGGGACGCGCACGGCATGGCCCGGCTCCTCCGGCAGTTCTCCTTCCCCGGCGGCGTCCCCAGCCATGTCGCCCCGCAGGTCCCCGGCTCCATCCACGAGGGTGGTGAGCTGGGCTACTCCCTCGCCCATGCCTACGGAGCCGCGCTGGACAACCCCGGGCTGCTGGTCGCCTGTGTGATCGGCGACGGCGAGGCCGAGACCGGACCGCTCGCCGGTTCCTGGCATGCGAACAAGTTCCTCGACCCCGTCCACGACGGCGCGGTGCTGCCGATTCTGCACCTCAACGGTTACAAGATCGCCAACCCCACGGTCCTGTCCCGCCTTCCCGAGGAGGAGCTCACCGCGCTGCTGCGCGGCTACGGCCACGAGCCCGTCCACGTCACCGGCGACGATCCGCGGCAGGTGCACCGGGACATGGCCCTCGCCATGGACCGGGCGCTGGACCGGATCGCGGAGCACCAGCGGGCCGCCCGCGAGGAGGGCTCCGGCGAGCGGCCCCGGTGGCCGGTGATCGTGCTCCGTACGCCCAAGGGCTGGACCGGGCCCCGTGAGGTCGACGGACAGGCCGTGGAGGGCACCTGGCGCTCGCACCAGGTCCCGCTGGCGGGGGTGCGCGACAACCCGGAGCATCTGCGGCAGTTGGAGGAGTGGCTGCGCTCGTACGGGCCCGAGGAGCTCTTCGACGACCGGGGGCGGCCCCGCCCGCAGGTCCTCGCGTGCGTGCCGGACGGCGCGGCCCGGCTCGGCTCCAGCCCGCACGCCAACGGCGGACAGCTGCTCCGCGATCTGCCCAGGCCGCCGCTCGAGGAGTTCGCCGTGCCCGTCAGCAAGGCGGGCGCCACCCTCCACGAGCCCACCCGGGTCCTGGGCGGTCTGCTCACCCGGATCATGGCCGACACCGCCGAGCGCCGCGACTTCCGCCTCGTCGGGCCCGACGAGACCGCCTCGAACCGGCTGGCGGCGGTGTACGAGGTCACCGGCAAGGCCTGGCAGGGGCCCCTGGCCGAGGGCGACGAGAATCTCTCCCGCGACGGCCGGGTGATGGAGGTTCTCTCCGAGCATCTCTGCCAGGGCTGGCTGGAGGGCTATCTGCTCACCGGGCGGCATGGTCTGTTCAACAGCTACGAGGCCTTTGTGCACATCGTGGACTCGATGGTGAACCAGCACATCAAATGGCTGAAGGTCTCCCGTGAGCTGCCGTGGCGCCGGCCCGTCGCCTCGCTCAACTACCTGCTCACCTCCCACGTATGGCGCCAGGACCACAACGGCTTCTCCCACCAGGACCCGGGCTTCGTCGACCACGTCCTGAACAAGAGCCCCGAAGTGGTCCGGGTCTATCTGCCCCCGGACGCCAACACCCTGCTGTCCGTCGCCGACCATGTGCTCCACACCCGCGACTATGTGAACGTCGTCGTCGCCGGCAAGCAGCCGTGCTTCGACTGGCTGGGCATCGACGAGGCACGCGCCCACTGCGCCCGCGGCGCCGGGGTGTGGGAGTGGGCGGGCACCGAGGCCACCAACCGGGAGCCCGATGTCGTCCTGGCCTGCGCGGGCGATGTGCCCACCCAGGAGGCGCTGGCCGCCGCCGACCTGATCCGCCGTCACCTTCCCGATGTGGCGCTCCGGGTGGTCAATGTGGTCGACATGACGACTCTGCTGCCCCGGCAGGACCATCCGCACGGGATGACGGACGCGGAGTTCGACTCCCTGTTCACCCGCGACCGGCCGGTCATCTTCGCCTACCACGGCTACCCCTGGCTGATCCACCGGCTGGCCTACCGCCGGACCGTCCACCCGTATCTGCATGTGCGTGGCTACCGGGAGTCGGGCAGCACCACCACGCCGTTCGACATGGTGGTCCGCAACGACCTGGACCGCTACCGCCTCGTCATGGACGTCATCGACCGGGTGCCCGGGCTCGGGGTGCGCGCTGTGTCCGTACGGCAGGCCATGGCCGACGTACGGGAACGGCACGGCTCCTGGATCCGCGAGCACGGCACGGATCTGCCGGAGGTCGCGGACTGGACCTGGTCGGGCTAGTGCTGTGACCGGGCCGTCAGCGTCCGTACATTTTCTCGATCTCCGCCGCGCAGGCTTCGACGATGGCGCCGCGCCGCAGTTTCAGGGACGGCGTCATCAGCCCGTCCCCCGGGCTGAACTCGGCCGGGAGGATGCGGAAGTCGCGGATGGACTCCGCGTGGGACACCGCGGCGTTCGCCCGCAGCACGGCCCGCCGGATCTCCTCGCGCAGCTCCGGGTCGCCGACCAGTTCCCGCGTCGGAACCCCGATGCGGTGGTGCAGCCGCTGCCAGTGGTACAGCGCCTCGGGGTCCAGGGTCACCAACGCGGTGATGTACGGCCGGTTGTCGCCCACCACCAGGCACTGCGAGACCATCGGGTGGGCCCGCAGGCGCTCCTCCAGCACCACCGGCGCCACACTCTTGCCGCCGCTGGTGATGATGATGTCCTTCTTGCGGCCGGTGATGGTCAGATAGCCGTCGCCGTCGAGGGACCCGACGTCCCCGGTGGCGAGCCAGCCGTCGCGCAGCACCGCCTCGGTGCCCGGCCGGTCGTCGAGATATCCCGCGAAGACCGTGTCACCGCGCACCCACACCTCGCCGTCCCAGGCGATACGGATGGAGGTCCCCGGCAGCGGCCGCCCGACGGTGCCGAACCGGAGCCGGCCCACCGGCTGGCCGGTCACCCCGGCCGAGGTCTCGGTGAGGCCGTACCCGTCGTAGATGGTGATCCCGACACCGGCGAAGGTCAGGCCCATCAGGCGGCTGAGCGGCGACCCGCCGGACACGGCATACCGCGCGTGGCCGCCCAGTACGGCCCGCAGCCGCTCGTACACCAGCCGGTCGTAGAGGGCGTGCCGGACCCTCAGCCCGGCGCCCGGGCCCGGTCCGCTGCCCAGGGAACGGCGCTCCACGGCCTCGGCGTAACGCACCGCCACGTCCATGGCCTTGTCGAAGAGCTCCGCCCGTCCGGCCTCCTCGGCGACGCGGCGGGCGCGGTGGAAGAGTTTCTCGAAGAAGTACGGCACGGCGTAGAGAAAGGTCGGCCGGAAGGACGCGAGAGCGGGGAACAGGGTGTCGGCGGTGACCTCGGGCTGATGGCCCAGGAGTACGCCTCCTCGCAGACAGGCCACCTGCACCATCAGGCCGTAGATGTGGGAGAACGGAAGGAAGGCGAGGACGGTGGGCTGCCGGCCCGGTGGGGCCAGGACCGAACGCCACCCCGCGAGGAGGGTGTCGCACTCCATGGCCAGATTGGCGTGGGTGATGACACAGCCCTTGGGCCGGCCGGTGGTGCCGGAGGTGTACGTGATGGTGGCTGCCGACCCCGGGTCCACCGACCGGCGGCGGTCGTGCACCGCCGCGTCCGCGATGCCACGGCCCCGCTCGGACAGCTCCGCCACACAGCCGCCGTCCACCTCCCAGATACGGCGCAGCGCGGGAAGCCCGTCGCACACCGCGCCGACCGTCATCGCGTGTTCCCCGCCCTCCACGACGATGGCGACCGCCCGCGAGTTGGAGAGGATCCAGTGCACCTGCTCGGAGGAGGAGGTGGGGTAGACGGGTACCAGCTGCGCCCCGGCCGCCCACAGCGCGTAGCTGACGAGCGTCCACTCGTACCGGGTCCGGCACATCAGGGCCACGCGGTCGCCTAACCGGATGCCGTCGGCGAGGAAGCCCTTCGCGAGGTCCATCACCGCGTCGCGGAAGGCCGTGGCGCTCACCGGGGCCCACTCCGGATTCCGCTGCTCGTCCCGCCGGGAGAGCTGTGCCAGGTCCGGATCGCGTTCGGCGACCTCGAACACCGAGTCGGCGAGCCCCCCCGAGCGCGGGCTCTCCACGAGGGGAGGCACGCTGAATTCGCGCACAGCGCCTCCTTGCCCGTACTCATGACCCTGCTTGCTGCCACCGAGAAGCGGTGGAGAGGGCAAGCTACCGGCCCGGTGGACCGCTGCCTAGTGGATCGGCGCAACCGGCGTGGCGTGTACGGCTGTTGGATGCTCCGGGACCTGAGTCCGGCGTCCGGGAGCGGCGGCGGGGCAGGAGCGAGGAGCGGCGGAGTGCGTTACTCGGTGACGCGTACGGCCGCGTCGGACGCGGCGGCCTTCTCGAGCTGGAACGCCTGGTTGCCCAGCCCGATCCGGGCGTGCACCTCGGGCTGGGCGGACCGCAGGACGAGGCCGTAGCCGACGCCGGTGACCACCGCGGCCCCGATGATGCCGGGCAGGATCCAGCCGAGCGCCGAGCCGGGTCCGGTGCCCACCAGCACGTCGAAGTCCTTGACCGCGTACACGATGATGACCGTCAGGGCGGCACAGGCGACGGCGGACGACACGATGCGCCAGGCCTGGGAACGGGCCGCTCCGCGGCGGACGAAGAAGGTGATGACGGCGACGCTGGTCGTCGCCAGCAGGAGGATGATGCCGAGGGCGCCGACATTGCCCATCCAGGTGAACAGTTGCAGCACCGGGGCGGTCGGGTCGCCGTGCGGCTTGTCGTCGGTCACCGCGAACGCCACGACGACGATGACGGACACCACGCTCTGCAGCAGCGAGCCGTGGGCGGGGGCGCCGCTGCTGGGGTTGGTGCGGCCGAAGGCGGAGGGAAGGAGTCCCTCGCGGCCCATGGCGAAGGCGTAGCGGGCGACGACGTTGTGGAAGCTGAGGACGCAGGCGAATATGCCGGTGACGAAGAAGAAGTGCAGGAGGTCGGTGAAGCCGGTGCCCAGCCGGGCCTCGGTGAGCGAGAACAGCAGTCCGGGGCCCGCCTTCTGTGATGTCTCCACGATGTCCGAGGGGCCGGTGGCGACGCTCAGCGCCCATGAGCTGAGGGAGAAGAAGACCGCAACCAGGCCGACGACGAGGAACGTCACGCGGGCGACCACGATCTGCGGACGGCTGGTCTCCTCGGCGTAGACCGCGGGCTGTTCGAAGCCGACGAAGGCGGCGATGCAGAAGGACAGGGCGGTGCCGAGCCCGGCGCCGGTCAGCGTCTCGGGGTTGAAGGCGTGCAGGGACAGGCCTTCCGCGGCGGGGTCGGCGACGGCTGCGATGTCGAAGACGATCACCATGGCGCACTCGATCAGCAGCAGTACTCCGAGCACCTTGGCGTTGAGGTCGATCTTCAGCCAGCCGAGTGCGCCGACGACCACGACTCCGGCGAGGGCCGGTATCCACCAGGCGACGGTGACATCGGCGTAGGTGGCGAGCAGCCCGGAGATCTCGAAGCCGAGGATGCCGTAGATGCCGACCTGCATGGCGCTGTAGGCGATGAGGGCCACCACGGAGGCCCCGGCCCCGGCGGTCCCGCCGAGCCCCCGGGCGACATAGGCGGTGAAGGCACCGGCGTTGTGCACATGCCGGGTCATCTCCGCGAAGCCGAAGCTGAACAGTGTCAGCACCACGCCGAGGATCACGAACAGCAGCGGCTGTCCGACGATGCCCATCACCGCGAAGGTGGTGGGCATGACGCCGGCCACGACCATCAGGGGCCCGCTGGCCGCCAGGACCGACAGCAGGAGCCCCGCCATCCCGATCCGGTCGGCGCGCAACGCTCGGTCCTGGCCCTTGAAGGTGCTGATCTCGCTCGTCCTGCCGATCGGCATGGAGGGGGTGTCCTTCCCATGGGGTGGTGGCGGTGGCGGGAGTCGTGCTAGGGGGAGCCGAGCGCGGCACGGCGCGCGGCACGGAAGGCCTTCTTGGGGTCGCGGTCGGGATAGGACCACGGGATGGTGCTGGCGTGGGTGCCGATCCGGTTGAACAGGGCAGCGGCCTCGGCCATGCGTCCTTCGTGGACCTTGGCGTGGGCGAGGAAGTTCAGATCGACCTTGTTCCGGGGGTGGTCCTCGCCCTCCCACTCCAGCCACCAGTCGAACGCGGCCTTCATGGCCTGCCGGGCCCGTCGGGTGGTCCAGTACGCCGACCGGCCGGGGTCGCGGGGTTCGGCACCGGCCAGCGCGAGAACGCGGTAGCGCTCGGTGTGCGCGATGACGGGCAGGACCGCGAGCGGGGAGTCGGCGGGGGCCTGTTCAGCGGCCCAGGAGGCGAAGTCGTACACCTCGTGGAAGGGGTCGTCACCGTCGCCCTGCTGCCGTTCCGCCAGACATGCGGTCATCAGATGGTGGGCGTGGTGGTGGTCGCGGTGGCGGCCGCGTACCTGGTCGAAGACCTGGAGCCGTTCCTCGTCGGTGCCGGTGCGCCGGGCCAGGATCAGCAGGCCCAGCCAGGGCGAGGGGTCCGCCGGTGCCATCCGCGCCGCCACCCGGCAGGCCTGGCGCGCCGCGTCGGTGGTCTCCTTGCCGCGCAGCGCGCGGAAGACCGTGGCGCAGGCGAGCAGGGCCACGGCGTCCGCGCTGTCGGGTTCGACGAGCTGCCACTCCTCCGCCCACGCGGCGCTCGCGGGGCCTTCGGCGAGGACGACGAGCCGGTGGCCGCGGCGGTCCCAGTCGTCACCGGTCGCGGCGAGCAGGGTCCGTGCCTCGGTCCAACGGCCCTGAGCGAGTGCGTCACGCGCACTGGCGAGTGCTTGGTCGTCGAGTGCGGGGTCGAAGCTCAGCCGGTCCCGGTGCCGGAGCCGGCCCAGGGGTGGCGGAGGGGGGGTCATCCGGGAGCTTCCTCCACGGCGCACGCCACTTTCTGCCCACTCGAGGGCGTCCTGATGCAGTTCTGACGATTCAGGTCGGTGGAGTGCTCGGCTCCACCACTGGCCAAAGATCACGCACAGCAAACCGGTAGTCACTGCTCCGCGTCAAGGCCGGACGGAGCGCCTGGCCCCCGATGCCCCGTCATATCGGGTAAGCCGGACGCCGACCGCGGATGACCGACGCCGACCGCGGATCACCTTCAGCCAACCGCCGTCAGTCCGCCACCGCGGAGGGCCCGTCAGCCGACCGCCCGCGCGGCCGCACGGCCCGCCGTACGGCCGGAGAAGAGGCAGCCGCCCAGGAACGTGCCCTCGAGCGAGCGGTATCCGTGCACCCCGCCGCCGCCGAAGCCGGCCGCCTCGCCCGCGGCGTAGAGGCCGGGCAGCGGTTCGCCGCCCGAACCGATCGCCCGGGAGGAGAGGTCGGTCTCCAGACCGCCCAGCGTCTTACGGGTGAGGATGTTCAGCCGCACCGCGATCAGCGGACCGGCTCCCGGGTCGAGAAGGCGGTGCGGAGCCGCGGTCCGAACGAGCTTGTCACCAAGGTACTTACGGGCCCCGCGGACGGCGGTGACCTGGAGGTCCTTGCCGAAGGTGTTCCGAATTCCACGGTCGCGGGCGGTGATCTCGCGGCGCAGCCCGGCCTCGTCGACCAGCGGTTCACCGGTGAGGGCATTCATGCCCCGGACGAGCGCGGCGAGGTCCTTCTCGACGACGAAGTCCGCCCCGTGGTCCATGAAGGCCCGGACCGGCCCGGGCACGTCCGCGCGCGCCCGCCCGAGCACCCCGCGGACGCTGCGGCCCGTCAGATCGGGGTTCTGCTCGGATCCCGACAGGGCGAACTCCTTGCCGATGATCCGGCGGTTGAGCACGAACCAGGTGTAGTCGTATCCGGTCGACATGATGTGTTCCAGGGTGCCGAGGGTGTCGAAGCCCGGGAACAGCGGCACGGGCAGCCTGCGCCCCCGTGCGTCCAGCCACAGCGAGGACGGCCCCGGCAGGATACGGATGCCGTGCCGCGGCCAGATCGGATTCCAGTTCTCGATGCCCTCGGTGTAGTGCCACATCCGGTCACGGTTGATCAGCCGGGCACCCGCGGCCTCGGCGACGCCGAGCATCTCGCCGTCGACATGCGCGGGCACACCGGACAGCATCCGCGCCGGCGGAGTGCCCAGCCGGGCGGGCCAGTTGCGGCGTACGAGCTCGTGGTTGCCGCCGATGCCGCCGGAGGTCACGATCAGGGCCTGCGCGCGCAATTCGAAGGTTCCGACGGCCTCACGGCCGCTCGCCGTGCCCCGCGCGGCCCCACTCGCCTCCAGGACCTCGCCGCTGACGGTGTCCACGCTGCCCGCCGTACGGGAGAGCCCGGTGACCCGGTGCCGGAACCGCAGCTCCACCAGACCGCGGCCGGCCGCCGCGCGCACCCGCCGTTCGAAGGGCTCGACGAGGCCCGGGCCGGTGCCCCAGGTGATGTGGAAGCGGGGCACGGAGTTGCCGTGCCCGGTCGCCCCGTAGCCGCCACGCTCCGCCCAGCCGACGACCGGGAAGAGCCGCACCCCCTGGGCTCGCAGCCAGGCTCTCTTCTCCCCCGCGGCGAAGTCGACATACGCCTCGGCCCAGCGGCGCGGCCAGTGGTCCTCGGGCCGGTCGAACGCCGCGGTGCCCAGCCAGTCCTCCCAGGCGAGTTCACGGCTGTCACGGATCCGCATCCGGCGCTGCTCGGGGGAGTCGACGAGGAAGAGGCCACCGAAGGACCAGTGCGCCTGCCCGCCGAGCGACGCCTCGGGCTCCTGGTCCAGGAGGATCACCCGGCGGCCGCCGTCGGCGAGTTCCGCGGTCGCCGCCAGCCCCGCGATGCCCGCCCCGACCACGATCACATCAGCGTCGTACGCCATGGTTTCCATCCTTGTCCGGCGGTCGGGCCCCTGCCGGGCGGCACGTGTGCGGTCCGGGGCGGACCCAGTGCGTCCGATCCTGGGGAGAGGGGGGCGGACCGTCAACAGCTCGTTCGCAAGCTCGAGCGGAACGGCCGCCACGGGTACGCCCGGAACGGCTGCTTGGATGGAGGCATGGCCGAACAGAAACCCCGTTCCGCGGACGAGCTGCTGGACATCGTGGACGAGCAGGACCGGGTCGTCGGGCAGGCGCGGCGCGGGGACGCGATGGCCCGCGGACTCCGGCACCGGTGCGTCTTCGTCCTGGCACGGGACACCGACGGCCGGATCTTCGTCCACCGCCGGACCCCGGAAAAGATCGTCTTCCCCTCGCTGTACGACATGTTCGTGGGCGGGGTGGTCGGCGCGGGCGAGTCGTACGAGGACGCGGCGCTGCGGGAGGCGGAGGAGGAACTCGGCGTGTCCGGGCTCCCCCGGCCCGTACCGCTGTTCCGGTTCCTGTACGGGACGCCGGAGCACAGCTGGTGGTCCTCCGTCCACGAGGTCCGCTGCGTACTGCCGGTCGACCCCCAGGTGGAGGAGGTCGCCTGGCACACCTTCCTCACCGACGAGGAGCTGGAGAGGCGGCTGCCGGAGTGGGAGTGGGTCCCGGACGGCCTGGAGGCCTACCGCAGGCTCCGGGAGTGGCGCGGGCGGTAGTGTGCCGACCATGATCGTGTCCGTGAAGGCCGTCTCGCGGAAGCTGCGGGCGGTCGCCGGCGTGGTCCGGCTGTGGTTCACGCCCGAGCGGATCCGTGACGACGGCGCGACTCCCGACTACCGCTTCTCGCTCGCGAACGAGCGTACGTTCCTCGCCTGGCTCCGCACCGCCCTGGCGCTGGTCGGCGGTGGCTTCGCGGTGGCCCAGTTCCTGCCCGATCTGCACCACTGGCTGCGCGTGACCGTGGCGATGGTCCTGTTGGTGGGAGGGGCGCTGTGCGCGCTGCGTGCGGTGAACCACTGGGCGCGCTGCGAGCGGGCGATGCGGCGGGGCGAGGATCTGCCGGTGAGCCGCTTTCCCACGCTGCTGGCTCTGGGGCTGGGGGCTGTCGCCCTGGCGATGGTGGTCGCCGTCGGCGCGGGCTGGGCTCGCCGGTGAGCCGGCCGGCGCCACCCCCCGTACGCGACCCGGGACTTCAGCCCGAACGCACCCGGCTCGCCTGGCGCCGTACGACGCTGGCGTGCGCGGTGGCGGCGGTACTGGCCGTGCGGGAGGCCCTGCGCCACGGGGTGTCGGCGGTGGCCGCGGTGACGGTCGCCCTGACCGCACTCGTGCTGCTCACCTTCCTCGCCGCCGCCCATCGCCGGATGACGGCCCTGGACACACCGCGGCCGCCCGCCCTGTCCCGGCGAGCGGCCGCGGTGGTGGTGGGCTGCACGGTGGGCCTGGCGCTCCTCGGCGCGGCCGTGGTGCGCTGAGCACGGCGGCATCCTGCGACGACAGCCGTGGCGCCGCGGATCGCGGTGCCGCGGCCGTCATGCGCACGGGCAGCGCCGTGGGGCGCGCGCCCGTAACCGCTGCGGGCCGTCGTAACACCCGCGGTGGGTGCAGGCGTGGTGGCTCGTCCCGACCTCTGCTGTCTACCTGGGCTCCGACGCGCTGGCCTGACTGATCCGGTTCTCGCTCGGTAAGCGTGGGGTATCGAACCGTACGGCAGTGAGCAGCTGATGAGGGGCGCGCACGGGCTTCGGAGCCAGGACCGGAGCCGAGGTGTAGCAACTCACGACGGCCACGAGGAGCCCTTGCAGGAGTGGACGCTCATCTCTGTCTCGATCGGCGTCCATGGGTCGGGATCTGGGATGCTGGAGGCCACATGCGAGAGGGGCGGCGTCCATGCTGTGGAAGACCCATGGTGAGCGGCAGATCTACACCAACCCTTGGGTGAACCTGTGCCTGGTCGATGTTCAGCAGCCGGATGGACGGCGCTGGGAGCATCACGTGGTGCGGCTGCGCCACCTCGCCGTGGCTGCCGTGGTCAATGACCAGCGCGAAATCTTGATGATGTGGCGGCACCGCTTCATCACCGATGCCTGGGCCTGGGAGCTGCCCATGGGCCTGGTCGAGGAGGGCGAGGTGCCGGAAGACGCCGCCGCTCGAGAGGTAGAGGAAGAGACGGGCTGGCGGCCTGGTCCCATAAAGCCCCTGATCTACGCCGAGCCCGCGAACGGAATCACGGACTCCCAGCACCATGTGTTCCTTGCGGACGGTGCCACGTACATCGGACCGCCGACGGAGAAGAACGAGTCCGACCGGATCGAGTGGATTCCCTTGGACCGGGTCCGGGGCATGATCGACCGCCGTGAAGTCGTCAGTAGTGGGTCTCTTGTTGGCCTGCTCTATGTTCTGATGGATAAAGCAGTGCGCTGACGATCAGTGCAGCGTAGCCCGTAGCTGTGACTCGAAGGCCACAGCTACGGGCTCCTTGCTGTACGGGGCAAGTCGCTGGTGGAACTCGCGCAGGTGGCCGGTCACTCGTTCCGAGCCGACAGATGTGGCGGTTTCCAGTGCGGCGGTGGCGGTGTCACATGCCTCGTCGAGGTTGCCGCGCTGCAGCTGGGTGGTGGCCAGCCAGAAGGAATGGAACGCTCGGCCACGGTGGTTGCTCGCGTCCTCGCGTCGCAGCGCATCGGCGATCAGGGGTTCGGCGGTGTTGGCTTCGCCAAGTCGACCATGGGCAATGCCCGTATCCACGATGAGCTTGGTCTCATCGAAGTAGGTCACCCATGCCGGTTCGTCATCGGCGCCTGTGATGCGCTCGAACTGTCGATGCGACTCGGCGATCGCTTCATGTGTCGCGCTGCGGTTGCTGGATGTCGCGTGCGCGAAAGCTTCCCGCATGGACAGCATGGCCATCACTCGTGGCGTTCCACCGTGCTGACGTGCGCTGTCCTGTGCTGCCGTGGAGAGGGCCACGGCGTCGGCCGGCCGGTCTTCATACGTGGCCTGCAAGCTCATGCACGCCAGCACGTTGGCCATGAACTGCCGGTCGTCGATGGCCTTCGCCAGTTGCAGCGCCTCCGCGAAGTACGTTCGGGCCTGGCTGTACTGGCGCGCATCGAAGTACGTCCAGCCGGTGAGTCTGGCCAGCTCGGCGGCGATGCCATAGAGGCTCTGCCGGAACTCTCCTTCTCCTGCCTCCTTGATGAGCCTTACGACATAGCGGAGTTGCCCGACAACGGCTGGTCGTAACGCTTCCCCGCCGTGCTCGTCGTCACGACGCCAGTAGTCCTGAATGGACGAGTTCAAGGCGCGGACGGTAGACGGAGTCAGCCGTGAACCGGCAGCGGCAAGGATGCTGTCCAGGCCCACACTGGGGAGCACGCTCACTGGCTCGGAGGGCCCTTTGGGTTCGGCGATGACGCTGGGAGGTGCAACCTCCCTGGGGGCCAGGACCGTGGGGGTTTCCCATGAGCGCCGGGCCAATCCGAGCATCTGGCCAGGGATGCGGAGCCCGTCCGAGACCCGCTCGATCACGCTCATGTCCTTGATCTGGCGCTGGCCGGAGACAACCTCACCCACCCGGCTCGGGGTCATGGAGCACCGGCGCGCGATCATTGCTGGATAGATCCCGGCGTGGCGCTTCATCAGCCTGAAGATTGCTGAGAAGTCACGGTCTCGGCAGGCAGAGACCATGTCCGGATGTGTGAGCAGCCGAGCGGGAAGCTCCGAGGGCTCGGAAGGCTGGGGCATACGTGGCACTCCGGTGGGCTGTTGACTGCACTGATCATCGCAACGGGTATACCTCTCAACGACGTTACCCATGGTGAGTAATCAGCTGGGCCTTTCTGCCCCTCTGTCGGCAGGAACAGTCTGAGACCTGACGGCACAACGGCTGCCTTCGCGGCGACGAAGGACGTCATGGCGCAGGCAGAGACGGGGCACCTATGTGCGGACTTCGAGGGCCCGGAGAGGCGCGTGACTTCATGCAGGCACATGACACGGCATCGAGTAGCGGTCTGCCCGAACTGGGCACCCTGGTGAAGGACACCAGCCGGGAAGACGGGGTGGGCGTCGTTATGAGCCACCTCGGGCCGTACGTGCAACTGCGCCCGGTAGGCGGCGGCAGGGAATGGGACGCCAAGCCTGATGCGGTGCGGCCGCTGACACCCCGGGAAGAGCTGAGCGTTCGTCTCGCCGAGCGCAACGAAGGGTCCCGGCGGGGCAAGATGATTCGCTCCTTCAGCCGGTAGGCCGGGGTCCTCTTCCTCATCCGGGGGCAGCGCCTCGTGCGGCTTGGTCATCGGCCTCGCCTTCGCTGCGGCACCCTCATAGACCGCTCCGTCTTGGACGAAGGCCCACAACACCCGGTGGGCAGTGGCTGCAGTGGCTCCACGTTCCGTTCAGGGCGGACCCTTCAACGCCCGTCCGGCTGTCCCCCTCGTATCGGTGAGGACGGAAGGCAGTCGGGCGGGTCAGCAAGTGCACGACCGCGCGGGCCCGCTGGCCACGTGCGTACCGTTTACGAGAGGAAGGAGCACCATCGTGCCCACTCCCGGAAATCCCACCCTCTCGGGTGGCCATGGGGGCGGCCCGGCCCCGATCGAGCCTCCCCCGCCTCCCCCGCCGCCGTCTCCCGACAGCGGTCCCCCGCCCGGCGATGGAGGTCACCGTAAGTGATCAGCTCGCATGAGCGGGAGGAGCGGCCCACCCGGGAGGAGTTGGGCCGCTTCCTTCTCGAATCAGGAGTCATGACGTCGGACTGGGCGCCTTCCTTCGCGGCGATTCCCCGGTCTCTGTTCCTGCCGGACCTGATGTGGCCATTCGATCAGGAGTCGGGCGGCAGCATCGCGGTGAGCAAGGCGAAGGATCCGGAAGCGTGGCACGGGTACGCGGACGCCAACGTTCCCATCGTCACGCAATGGGACGACGGCGAGCACAGCGGCACCGAGCCCGGCACGGTGTCCACCAGTTCGGCGAGCATGCCGAGTGTCGTGTTCTCCATGCTCCGTGACCTCGCCGTTGCCGGGGGCATGAGGGTGCTGGAGATCGGCACGGGTACTGGGTGGAATGCCGGCCTTCTCGCCCACCAGCTCGGCGACCGGAACGTCGTCACGGTTGAGGTTGACCCGAAGGTGGCGATGGCGGCACGTAAGGCTCTGCACGGGGCCGGGCTGAACCCGCTGATAGTTGAGGCAGATGGCCTTCTCGGTTACGCCCCGGACGGCCTCTACGACCGCGTGATCGCCACCTGCGGTCTCCGCTCCATCCCGTACGCCTGGGTCGAGCAGACACGACCGGGCGGAATAATCGTCGCACCCTGGGGCACGCAGTACAGCTCTCAGGATGCGGTGGCTCGTCTGATCGTTGCGGCAGACGGCGAGAGCGCCGCGGGGCGCTTCACGGGTCCGGTCCAGTTCATGAAGGCGCGGTCTCAGCGTCTGCCATGGCCTCGCCATGCCGACTACGTGCCGGAATCCTGGCCGGGCGATGCGCGACGCTCCTCAACCAGCGTCAGCGCGGATTCCCTGTTCGAAGGCCCCTTCGGTGTCGCCGAATTCATCATCGGGCTGCTGGTGCGGGACTGCGTTCATGCCGCGCATGACCAGGGCGACGGCATTCGTACCGCGTGGTTCTACAGCCTGACCGACACGTCATGGGCCGCCGTGCGCTTTCGCGCGGATGCGGATACCGAGGTGTACCAAGCCGGCCCTCGAGAGCTGTGGTCGGAGGTGGAGGCAGCCTACATCTGGTGGGACACAGTGGGTCGGCCTGGCCTCGACCGCTTCGGCCTCACGGTTACGGCCGAGGGTGAGACGAGCTGGCTGGAGAGGCCCGATCACCTCGTTCCGGTCGCCGGGTAGCCCCTCAGGCTGCCCGGCGACCGATGGCGACTGATGCGGGTCAGATCACGCACACAACTGCATATGAAGACCGGACCACCCGCATGCCTGGAAGCTTTCGAACGGTCCGGCGGAGAGTCCTGCTCAGGCGCCCGGTGCCGATGGTTACCGGAGCTGCTCGCTCGGCTTGGTATGGCCCAAGCTCTCCGACGGTGTCGCCTGCCGAGCCACGTCGCCCGCCCGCGGAGCAGGTCGGGTACGAGCCGGCAGCCCTGGCCGCGTGACCGACACCGACGACCCCCACGTCTGTTTCGACCCCAGTGCTGCATGGGGGGTGCCGGGCCTGCCCCCTGCCCCGCACGGGGCCCGATCCTCGGTTCTCCGAACGCCTGGTGAAGTCCGTGGCCGCCGTTCTGGTCGGTCACGGCTACCCGCCGGTTATGCACGTACGGGACTGGTCGGAACTCGAAAGGCCCTTTCGGTCCACCACCACGAAACGAAGGAGAGGTTTTACACGCCGAGGAGGTGGAGGCCCGCCCCGATCATGGTCGGGGCGGGCCTCGCCCTCATCGCCCTGTGGGCGGTGATCAGGATAAAGCGAGGTGACCTCGATAGTTAAGGTGGTCAATTAAAAAGTCGAAGACGTCAATAGTGTTGAGTACACTCGAGCCATGACCGCGACGACCCCGAACGCCCCGACCAAACTCCAGCTACTGGAGCTGCTGGCGGCTGTCGGCACCGCCCAGTGGCAGGACTTCGCGGCCGTCGCCTCCCGCCACGGCCTCACCGCGATGCAGGCCAAGACGCTCTCCCAGCTGCTGGGCACACCCGTCCCCATGCGCCGGCTCGCCCAGCGCCTGGTCTGCGACGCGTCGAACATCACCGGGATCGTGGACCGGCTCGAGGCCCAGGGGCTCGTACGCCGTGAGGTGAGCCCGACGGACCGGCGGGTCAAGAATGTCGTGGCCACCGAGGAAGGTGTCGCGATCATGCGGCGCGTCCGGGCCGAGATGGAGTCGACCCACGCCGCCCTCGACACCCTGGACGAGAGCGAGCAGGCGGTGCTCCACGGCCTGCTGCAGCGCCTCCGCCCGGCCATGGAGCACCAGGACTGACGGGGCCGGAGGCCGGGCGCCGTCCGGGCAATTCGGGGCCGGGACCGCGAGTGCCCTGGAATCCGTCGGGCGGGGCTCCCAGCGGTGTCCGGCTACGGCCGTCCGCCGGACCTTCCCGCCGGGCACCTGCGTTGCGACCAGGGGCTGGTGAGGCCGGCGGTCGGTGGCGGCAGCCGTGCGTCCGCCATCCGCCCCCGCCCTGCCATCACCCGGTTCCGCTGAGCCGCGGCTCCTCACCACCACGAGCACGCACTAACCTGAGGTCCGTCACCGCCAGTTCCGACCCGAGACCGAGGCACGCATGACGACGACCGGCCGAGCGGCGCCGGAGACCGGTCCTCTGATCGTGGTCATGGGAGTGTCGGGCTCGGGCAAGACGACGGTCGGCAGATTGCTCGCCGACCGGCTGGACGTGCCGTACGCGGAGGCCGACGACTTCCACCCACCGGAGAACATCGCCAAGATGTCCTCCGGCACCCCGCTCGACGACGCCGACCGCCGACCGTGGCTGGACTCCATCGGCGCGTGGCTCGCCGGGCACACCGAGCACGGCGGCGTCGTCAGCTGCTCGGCACTCAAACGCGGCTACCGGGACCGGCTGGCCGCGTCCGCACCGGGCGTCTTCTTCCTACACCTCGACGGTTCGCCCGAGTTGATCGCCGAGCGCCTGCGGAGCCGTCGGGGCCACTTCATGCCACCGGCGTTGCTGCGCTCGCAGTTCGCGGACCTCGAGCCGCTGGCCGCGGACGAGCGGGGCTCGGCCGTGCGCATCGACGGCAGTCCGGAGGAGACCGTCGGCCTGGCGCTCGCCGCGCTCCCCCGCTGAATCCCGCCCGGCCCGGCCGATGGCCGAAGCCCCGAACGGACTTTCCGCACCACGAACCGTTCTGACATGCTGTGGCCCGGTACAGCGCCGCTGACGGGGAGGCCATCATGTCCGGGATGTCCGGGAACAGCTCGACGACCGGTTCGGCGAACCACGAGCCGTACACCGTCCCCCTCGCGCCCGGCGTCCATGCGTACGTCCAGCCCGACGGCGGCTGGTGCCTGAGCAACGCCGGATTCATCAGCGACGGCTCGGCGACGCTGCTCGTCGACACCGCCGCCACCGAACGGCGGGCCCTGCTGCTGCGCGACGCCGTCCGCGCGAGCGGCGCCCCCCTGCCCGGCACGGTCGTCAACACCCATCACCACGGGGATCACACCTACGGCAACGGGGTGTTCACCCCCGGGGCCACCATCGTCGGGCACGCCTCCTGCCGCCGCGAGGCCCTCGCCGCCGGGCACCAGTTGCACGCCGTGTGGCCGTCGGTCGACTTCGGCGACATCGACATCACCCCACCGACGATCAGCTACACCGACCGGCTGACCTGCCATGTGGGAGACACCGAGGTGGAGCTGATCCACCCGGGGGTCGCCCACACCACCGGCGACAGCATCGTCTGGCTGCCGCGGGAGCGGATCGTCTTCACGGGTGACCTCGTCTTCCACGGCGGCACCCCGTTCTTCGCGATGGGTTCGCTGGACGGCTCGCTGCGCGCGCTGGAGCAGCTACGGGAGCTCGGCGCGCGGACCGTGGTGCCGGGCCACGGCCCGGTGACCGACCCGGGCGTGTACGACGCGGTCGAGCGGTATCTGCGCTATGTGGCCGAGCTGGCGGAGAAGTCCCGTGCGGCCGGCCTGACACCGCTGGAGGCGGCGCGGGCGGCCGACCTCGGCCCGTTCGCGGAGCTGCCCGAGAGCGAGCGACTGGTGGCCAATCTGCACCGCGCGTATGCCGAGCTGGACGGAAGGCCGCCGGGCGCGCCGCTGGACATCGCGACGGTGTTCGGTGACATGACCGCGATGAACGGCGGAGTGCCGGTCGCCTGCCACGCCTGATCCGCCGTCCCGTCCTCCAGGCCGCTGACCGCGGCCCGTTTCCCCTCGGCGTACGGTGCGCCATCCCCGTACAGTGCGCCATCCCCGTACGGTGCGGCATCCCCGTACGGTGCGCCATCCCCGTACGGTGCGGCATCCGTACGGGCGGCGGCCGGGGTCGTCACCGGCGGCACGGCGGAGCCTCCCCTCCCCCGCACCGGCCCTGCGCAGGGCCGCGGGGGCCGTCGCACCCGCCCCGCCCTCGCCTCACCCGGCGCGCGGGGAGGCAGCACGAGAGGCATCTCACGCCCCCGTGGCCCCTGCGCGCCCGGTCAGGCCTGCCGCTCCCGTGACTGCCGCCATGACGGGCGCCCTGACCTGCCGCGTCGTGGTGCACGGAGAAACCGCCCCCGGCGTTGAGCAACGGTGCGCCGACGATGAGCATGGAAGAGGAAAGCCGGGGACCGACCCGGTTTCCACCGTTTCCCACGTGACGAACTTTTGGCATGGGCGCAACAGACTGAAGAACCCCACGCCGCATCACTGGACTCCATACCGACTGGTCGGCATGATGAGTGTCATTCGATCGTCCGACTCCCACGGAGGAGAGTGCCCCGATGAGCCACGACCACCCGCCCGGGCTCGACCTCGAGCGCCTGCGCGCCCATCTGGACCGTGAGCGCCCCGGCCTGGTCCACGGACCGCTCGACGCCGAGCTGATCGAAGGCGGCCGGTCGAACCTCACCTACAGGGTTACCGACGGTACCTCCCGTTGGGTCGTCCGTCGCCCCCCTCTGGGCCACGTCCTCGCGACGGCGCACGACATGAACCGGGAACACCGGGTGATCAAGGCGCTCCACCCGACCGCCGTACCCGTCCCTGCACCGGTACTGCACTGCGAGGACGAGTCCGTCATCGGATCCCCCTTCTACGTCATGGAGTTCGTCGAGGGAACGCCGTACCGGTCCGAGGCGCAGCTCGCCCCGCTCGGCCCCGAGCGCACTCGCGACGTCATCCTCGGTCTGGTCGACACCCTCGTCGAGCTGCACTCCGTCGATCCCGCCGCCGCGGGACTGGGGGACTTCGGCCGCCCCGAGGGCTTCCTGGAGCGTCAGCTGCGCCGCTGGGGCAAGCAGCTCGACGCCTCACGCAACCGTGACCTCGCGGGCATCGACGAGCTGCACGCGGGCCTGGGCAAGGCCCTGCCGAAGTCCCCGGCCGCCACCGTCGTCCACGGCGACTACCGGCTCGACAACGTTCTCATCGGCACCGATGACCGCATCAAGGCGATCCTCGACTGGGAGATGTCGACCCTCGGCGATCCGCTGACCGACCTCGGTCTGCTGACCATGTACAGCGAGCCGCTGCACGTGGCTGACTCTCCGGTCAGCACCACCGCCGGCGCGCCGGGCCATCCGAAGCCCGCCGAGCTGATCGAGCGCTACGCCGCCGGGTCCGGCCGCGATGTCTCCGCCGTCTCCTGGTACACGGCCTTCGCCTGGTTCAAGCTCGCGGTGATCCTCGAGGGCATTCACTACCGCTACACGCTCGGACAGACTGTCGGAGCGGGCTTCGACCGGATCGGCGGTCTCGTTCCGGTCTTCATCGAAAACGGCCTCACCACCCTTCAGGAGGGCTGAGCACTTATGGATTTCGCATTCGATGCCCGCACCGAGGAGCTGCGCGCCAAGCTCCTGGACTTCATGGACCAGTACGTGTACCCGGCGGAGAAGGTCGCCGAGGAGCAGCGCGCCGAGCTCTCCAACCCCTGGCTCACCGTGCCGGTCCAGGAGGACCTGAAGGCCGAGGCCAAGAAGCAGGGCCTGTGGAACCTCTTCCTCCCCGACTCCGAGTACGGGGCGGGGCTGACCAACCTCCAGTACGCGCCGCTCGCCGAGATCACCGGGCGCAGCCCGCAGCTGGCCCCGACCGCCCTGAACTGCGCGGCCCCCGACACGGGGAACATGGAGGTGCTCACCCAGTTCGGCAACGAGCAGCAGCGCAAGCAGTGGCTGGAGCCACTGCTCGCCGGTGAGATCCGGTCCGCCTTCGCGATGACCGAGCCGGAGGTCGCCTCCTCAGACGCCACCAACATCGAGACCCGGATCCAGCGGGACGGCGACGAGTACGTCATCACCGGCCGCAAGTGGTACATCTCCGGGGCCATGCACCCCGACTGCAACATCCTGATCGTGATGGGCAAGACCGACCCGGACGGCGAGGACATCCGCCGCCAGCAGTCCATGGTGCTGGTGCCGACCGACACCCCGGGCGTGGAGATCCGCCGGGCCATGCAGGTGTTCGGCTACGAGGACCACTACCACGGCGGCCACGCGGAGATCGTCTTCCATGGCGCCCGCGTTCCCGCCGCGAATCTGATCGGCGAGGAGGGCGGCGGCTTCGCCATCGCCCAGGCCCGTCTCGGCCCCGGCCGCATCCACCACTGCATGCGGCTGATCGGCATGGCGGAGCGGGCCATCGAGCTGATGTGCCAACGCGCCGTCGCCCGTACGGCCTTCGGCAAGCCGCTCGCCCAGCAGGGCGTGGTGCAGGAGTGGATCGCCGACGCCCGGGTCGCGGTGGAGCAGCTGCGTCTGCTCGTCCTGAAGACCGCATGGCTGATGGACACCGTCGGCAACCGCGGGGCGCACACGGAGATCCAGGCCATCAAGATCGCGACTCCGCGCACGGTCATCGGCATCCTGGACGACGCGATCCAGCTGTACGGGGCGGGCGGCGTCAGTCAGGACTACCCGCTGGCGGACCTGTGGGCGGCGGCCCGTACGTTGCGGATCGCGGACGGACCCGACGAAGTGCACCAGCGGTCCCTGGCCCGGCGCGAGCTCAAGAGGTACCTCCAGCCGTAGCAGCCGGGAGGAGTAAGCACTCTGGCCCGTCCCCTTCCCGGGGGGCGGGCCAGAGTGCATACGCGCCCGGAAGTATTGACCCGCAGAAGGTATCTGGCCCTCGATGGCCGATGATGACCGGTTCTTAGGTCGACTTTGCGCCAAACCGCCCCAGAAGATCGTTTTATTTTGCACAAACCGCTCGGATCGCCGTCCGGCGGGCGGTTACGCGGGGTTGTGGATCAAGGACGATGGGCAGATGTGGTGCGTTCGTAGGGCGGGAAGTCGGCATCCGTCCTGGTGCAGCCATAGCGGATCGTCTCTATGGACCTCTCGGAAGGACACGCAATGCCCCAGGAGCTGACGTTCGCAATCCCCTTCCAGTCACCGATCAGTCCACACACAGAGCGTGCCAGGGAACTGCATCTCCGGTGGGTCCGCGACCGCGGCCTGGTGCGCAGCGAGTCAGGAATGCGGGAGTACCTCTCCTGGGACCTCCCGCAGGCGGCGGCGCGCACCTATCCGTACGCCTCCCCCGAGGATCTGGTCATGCTGATGAACTGGTTCAGCCTGGCCTTCCTCTTCGACGACCAATTCGATGCGAACAGCTCTGATCGCGCCGACCGGGTGGCCGAGGTGGCCCGCGAGCTGATCACGATTCCGTTCCGGCCCGGCGGGACCCCTCCGGACGTCGAATGCCCGATCACCCTTGCATGGTCGGAGGTGTGGTCCCAGCTGTCCGACGGCATGACCGAGTCATGGTGCAACCGCTTCGCCGGCTCATGGGGGCGGTTCCTGGCCGCGCACACCAGCGAAGTGCGGATCTCCGCCAGCGGCACCGTCCTGGACTTCGATGAGTATCTGGCGCTGCGGCGCCGCACGGTCGGGATACACCACTCGATCGACGCCGCGGAGCGAAGTCGCCGCTTCGAGGTGCCCGTGGTGGTACAGGCCCATGAGTTGATGCGGGACATGCGTGTCGCCGCAGCCGACACGATCGCCTGCATGAACGACATCCATTCCCTCGAGCGCGAGGAGCGCCGGGGTGATCCGCACAATCTGGTGACGGTGATCCGCAAGCACCTCGGCACCTCCCGGGGGGAGGCCATCGACGCCGCGGTGAAGCTGACCAACCAGTACCTGGAGCGGTACCTGGAGTTGGAGTCGCGGGTACCGCAGATGTGCGAGAACCTCGGGCTCGACGCGAGTGAACGCTGTGCCGTGGAGCGCGGAGTGGAGGGCATACGGCACTGGATACGCGGCAACTACGACTGGGCACTGGAGACGGGACGTTACGCCGCGGAGAAGTCCGGTCCGGCCGCCGAGGCCGAAAGCCGCGGCCAGGGAGGTGTGGACGACCTGCTGCTGCCGCGATCCGGGGTCGGTCCGGCTCGACGGCAGCACCAGACCGTGTGAACGCCTGTCCGGGCCCGCATCAACGGCAGCACCGGGCCCGGACGAGGGCTCGTCCGGGCCCGAGCCCTCGTCCGGGCCCGCGGGCTCCGAGGATCCGACCACCGCCTCGGCGTCGGTTCCTCGGAGCCGTCCGGCCGGGGGAGCTCAGCCCCTCCGCAGCAGCCGCCTGAGCCGTGCCCACCACGAAGAGCGGGCGTACGGCGCGGTGTCCACCGGGGTCCGGTACTCCGGCGACGGAGGCCCGGCGGACATACCGGTGCTGGGCCGAGGTGGGGCGGGCAGCGGTTCCCGCAGGTCGTGGTTGCGCGGAGCGCGGGGGGCGAACTTCACGGGCAGCGCGGTCAGGTGCCGGGCCCACGTGGAGGAGCGCCAGCTCAGCTCGGACTCGGGGACGGCCAGGGTGATGTCGGGCAGCCGGGCGAGCAGAATGTCGATTCCGGCGTCCGCGATGACACGGCCGATGTCCTGGCCCGGGCACTCGTGGGCACCGCCGCTGAAGGACAGGTGCGCGCGGTTGTGGTGGACGGGAGCCGAGGGATCCGGACGGACGGCCTCGTCGACATTGCCCGCTGCCAGGCCCAGCAGGAGCATGTCGCCCGCCCTGATGTGCTGCCCTCCCAGGAAGGTGTCACTGGTGGCCCAGCGGCCGGGGCACACCATCAGCGGCGGTTCGTTCCACAGCACCTGTTCCACGGCTTGGGGAAGCGTCATCTGGCCGCCCGCGAGGGAGCCGCGGAAGCGAGGGTCGGTCACCACCATCCGCAGCGTGTTGGCCATGAGGTTGGCCGTCGTCTCGTACCCGGCGAGAAGGATGAGGCGGAGATGGTGCTGCACCTCCTCGTCGGTGAGACGGGCCGGGTGGGACATCAGCGCGGACGCGATGTCCTGCCCGGGGGCGGCACGTTTGGTGACGACGAGGTGTTCGAGCGTCTCCAGCACGTACGCGTTGCTGGCCAGGGCGGTTTCGGAGCCCTTGATGAGGTCCCGGCAGGCGGCGACGAGCCGGGGCCCGTAGTCGTCGGGCATACCGAGGAGGTGGGTGAGGACGAGCATCGGGAGATGCTCGGTGAACTCACCGACGAGCTCTGCCTGCCCGGCTTCGCAGAACTGATCGACAAGCTGGTGGGCGAAGCGGGTGATCTGGCGGCGGACTCCCCTTCGGTCGAACTGGTCGAGACCGGCGGTGACCGCGCCGCGCAGGCGCTGGTGCTCTTCGCCGTCCGCGGACACGCAGTCCGGGCGCCATCCGATCATCGGCACGAGGGGAGAGGCGGTGGGGTCGATCTCTCCGCTCTTCCAGCCGTGCCATATCCGGGAGTCCCGGGAGAACTGCGTGGAGTGGCCCGCCACTTCGCGGTTCTCCAGGTAGCCGAGGACGAGCCAGGCCCGTACGTCCCCGTCGAGCAGTACGGGCGCGACGGGACCGTGGGTGGCACGCAGCTGCTCGTACAGACCCATGGGGTCGGACTCGGCGGCGGGGCCGTAGAGGCGCGTCATGCCCATGGTGTCCGTGCCGGTGTGGGCGGGGCACCCGGGAGGGGGGACGAGCGGATCGGCGGCGGTGTGATCGGGGGGTGGGAGGGTCATGAAGACTCCTGAGCGGCGGCGAGGGTGCGCAGGTACCCCATCAGTGCGAGCAGGGCGTCGCGGCTGTCGGATCGGGTCCGTGCGTCACAGGTGACGATGGGGACCGATTCATCGAGGTCCAGAGCGGTGCGCAGGGCGGGGATCGGGTGCTCGGGTGCGCCGGGGAAGGTGTTGACGGCCACGATGAACGGGACGCGGCGGTCTTCCAGACGCGTGATGATCTCGAAACAGACTTCGAGGCTCCGGGTGTCGACGAGGACCACGGCGCCGAGGGCGCCCTCGAAGATGCCGTTCCACAGGAACCAGAAGCGTTCCTGGCCCGGAGTGCCGAAGAGGTAGAGGATCAGCTGTTCGTTGATGCTGATACGGCCGAAGTCCATCGCGACCGTGGTCGTGCTCTTACCGTTCGCGCCGGGGTTGTCGTCGATGCCGACACCGGCCTGGGTCATGGTCTCTTCGGTCGTGAGGGGCGGGATCTCGCTCACCGCGCCGACCATGGTGGTCTTACCGACGCCGAAACCGCCGACGATCACTATCTTGACGCCCTTGGCGCTGTGGGGCAGCAAGTCCTTGTGGCGGGGGCCGACGGGTGCTTCAGAGCTTACGTAGTCCATGGATCACCGCCTCCAGAAGGCCGAGTTGAGGGTCCGTCGTGACGGGGATGGGTGCGGTGACCTCGATCCGTCCGTCGCCGACAAGCCTGGAGAGCAGCACGGTGACCACGCTGAAAGGCAGGCTGAGGTATGCGGAGATCTCCGCCACGGACAGGGGGTAGTGGCACATGGTGAGAATGGCCGCCTGCTCGGGCTGCATACCGGGTTCGGGCGAGGACCTGGATGTGATGAGTGTGACCAGGTCGAAGGCGGCCTGCTCTGCCGGACGTAAGCCACCGGAGATGACGTACAACGGCACAGGACTGCCCTCGTCCCATGGGCCCTTCTCCGACGTCACATCGCCTGCCCGACGTCGTCCCGGGGCGGGCTGGTCATATGCTGGCCGATCCGGACCACCAGGGCACGCATGCTCTGGCCCATCAGCCCCGCGTCGACTTCCTCATCGGCGAGCACCGCGAGGTAGGCGCCTTCGCCGGCAGCCATGAGGGAGAAGTAACCGCCGTCGACCTCGATTCCGATCATGCGCATGAAGCCGTTTCCGTGCGGAAACATCTGCGCGACGGCTTTCGCCAGGCTCTGCATACCGGAGCAGGCGGCGGCGAGGGCATCGGCGGTATCAGTCGCCGTGTTCGCTTGACCGAGGCACAGGCCGTCAGAGGACAGCACGACCACGTGTCGCACATACGGGACGCTGGTCGTCAGTTCCTTGAGCATCCAGTCCATGTTGGGCAGTGGCGGCACGGTTACTCACCCTTATCTGATGGATCACTGCTACGGCTGGGAAGGTCTGCGTCCGGTCTGTCGCCGTTGAATGCCTCCCACATCAGGCCTGGCTGCCGGGTTGTGCCGGCTGCTCCCGAGGGGGTGGAGGGAGGCTGGGGAGTGGTGCGGACGACAGGAGTCGGCACGGGCGACCGCCGCCGGCGCTGCGGCAGCCCGTTGACCGTCGACTGGACCTCCACGGGCTTGTCCGCTGCATCGCCGTTCATCGTCGGTCCCGTCACGGTCGATCGGGGCACGGCCGGTCCCGTCACCGACGGTCGGGGCACGGCCGGTCCCGTCACGGACGGCGGGTCGGCCGGTCGCGGCAAGGTCGGTCCCGGCAAGGTCGGTGGGGCCAGGCGTGGCACGGTGGGCGCCTCGGCCGTGGTGATCAGGCGCCGCGGGACCAGCACGACCGCCCGGACGCCCCCGTACGCGGAGGTGCGCAGGTCCACATCGAAGCCGCTCTGGCGGGCCAGCCGGCTGACGACAGGCAGGCCCAGCTGCGGAATCTCGCCCAGGTCGGCCAGCTCGATGCCCGATGACGCCTGGGACATCACGCGGGCGTTGCGCTGTCGGACCTCATCGGTGAGTCCGACCCCACGGTCCTCGATCTCAATGGCGATACCGGAGGGAACCTCGCTCGCGCTCACCTCCACCGGGGTGTTCGGGGGCGAGAACGTCGTGGCGTTGTCGAGCAGCTCGGCGAGCAGGTGGATCAGCGGCTCGGCTCCCTGGCCCACCACGGCCACCTCCGTCACCGACTGCAACTTCACACGGGGGTAGTCGACGATGCGTGCCATGGCTCCGCGCAGGATTTCGTACAGGCGGATGTCCTTGGTCCATTGACGCCCCGGGCGGGCGTCCCCGAGGACCGCGATATTGGCCGCGAGCCGTCCGATCAGGGCGTTGCGGTGGTCGACGTTCTGCAGCCCCCGGGAGACCACGACATCGTTGCCGTGCAGGGTCTGCATGTCGCGGAGGTCCTTGCCCAGCTGATGGACGATGGCCTGGACCCGGCGGGCGATACTCACGAATGCGCGCTGTGCGGAGTCGCGCGTGTCCTCCTCCGCCTGCACGGCTTCGAGCAGCGTGCGTGCCGCGGCCTGCAGTGCTTCGACGAACTCGTCGTCGAGATGGGCCCCGAGGGAGAGGGACTGGAGGATCTCCGACGCGGTCTCCCCCTTCTGGAGGCGGGCCACCGCCACGGGGAGGAACTCCTCGGCGAGCCACACCGTCGTCGCGCGTTGGTCGGACAGCCGGCCGGTCAACACGCCCTCGCGCCGTGCGTAGTACTGCTCGAACTCGGCGGCCGTCCGCTGCTGCCGCGCCATCTCGGCCGAGCGCACCCGGCGGGCCGCCTCCGCCGAAGCGAGGGCCGTCAGGGTCACCACGGCCAGGCTCCACCACAAGAAGGGCGAGCGTATCTGCGCCGGGACCACGAACAGTGCTAAGCCGCAGGCCGCAGTCAGAACACCTGGGGGTAGTAACCATGCTGGAGCGGCTGCACGCGGCGGGGCTCCGGGGGATGAACCTGCACGAACCATCGGGGGGTTCCCTAGAGAGTCTGAAGGTCAGTGGGCTGGGTGACGCAACGTGCAGACTGGTGGCTGGGGGGCGCTCGTCCGAGAACGAGCGTTTCGATGTCCGCCCCGGACCGGTCCGGATCGCAACTGGTCGCGTCTCCCGAGCGTGCACGGCCACAGCGTTGGTGACTCGCTGTGCTGGGATCGCAACACGCAAAGGGATCATAGTCAGTTGAGGTTGGTCGTGAAGCCGGGCGGGAACCCCAGCGATCATTGATCGGCCCCACGCAGTATCTGATTGCTCACCGACAACATGTGTCCGGCATATGCACGGAATCGACAACGACCCCATGGGACAGGCCTGAAGGGTGTTTCCTGGAGGGTTTGCCTTTGTCCGTGGCCTGCCCGCCCGGCGGCCCTCCGGCCGGGACGGCACACGTCAAGGGTGGTACGTCAGGGCGCCGAAGTCGGCTCATCACGATCATTTCGGACTGATCTCGGACCACCGCTTCGTCGGCAGAGGACGCACCGAGGCGATGTGTCACGACGGTCGGGCCTGCGGCGTCGGGCACGGCCACGGGGCGTTGCTCCGCGACCGCTCGGCGGCGCGTACGGGACCGTCGTCGAAGGAGATCATCCGCGGTCGACACCGTTCGCGCCCGCGGGACCGGTGGTGACGGCGGATGGAGCGCCGGTCGGTCGAAAAGCTCGGGCGTGAAAGCCACCGGGCCGCGAAGGGGGGAATCCGTCCTTCGGGCCCGGGGCCCCCTCCACCGACGCCTTCCGTCACTGCCACCGTGACGCTCCCGGGGACGGGGTGAGCGCGGTGCGGAAAGTTCCTCAGGGCGTGTCCGGGCGATCTTCGAGGATCAGCCCCGGCGTCAGATGCAGGGGGCACTCCCCCGGGCGTCGCGGGCCCGACAAGATCGCCCGGACACGTCTCAGGGCCGCAGAGCGCGCAGCAGGAGGTTGGCGAGGTGATCGGCGACCTGCTGCTGCGTCAGCGGACCGTCGGGGCGGTACCAGCTGGCCAGATGGTGCACGGAGCCGAAGTGGTAGTCCACCACCAGGTCGGCCGGGGTGTCCTTGCTGAACACTCCCTCCTTCTGGCCCTCCTCGATCAGCGCGCGGAAGCGCTCGTGGTAGCGTCGCCGCTCCGCCCGCACCTGCTTGTTCTTCTCCGGGCTGAGCTGGTGCATCGATCGCCAGAAGATCGTCGCGTCGTCGAGGTGGTCGATCGTGGTGAAGACCACGTCGGCCGCCGCGCGGCGCAGCCGGTCCTCCACCGGTGCGTCGGATTCGGCGTACTCGTCCAGCCGCTCCTGCTGGAGCCGCAGCACGCGCCCGTAGATCTCGTGCAGCAGATCGTCCTTCGAGCCGAAGTAGTGATAGAGCGCACCCTTGGTGACTCCGGCCGCCTCGACGATCTCCTGCACCGAGGTCCTGTCGTATCCACGGTCCGCGAACAGGCGGGTGGCGGCGGCCAGCAGCCGCTGCGGGACGGGTGTCCCGCTGCCCTCCATCGTTCTGGCCATAGCCGCCACCTGCCCTTCTGCTCGTTCGGTCATGCGCGGGAGCGCAGCTCCCGCCGGAGGATCTTCCCACTCGTCGTCTTGGGCAACTCGGGCAGGACCTCCACTTCCCGCGGGTATTTGTACGCGGCGAGCCGCTCCTTGCAGTAGGCGGCCAGCTCCTCGGGGGTGGCGGACTCCTCCGGGCGCAGGCTGACGTACGCCTTCACCGACTCGCCGCGGTACTCGTCGGGCACGCCGACGACCGCCGCCTCGCGCACCGCGGGGTGGGCGTAGAGGACGTCCTCGACCTCGCGCGGCCACACCTTGAAGCCCGAGGCGTTGATCATGTCCTTCTTGCGGTCGACGACGTAGAGCCAGCCGTTCTCGTCCATGAAGCCGATGTCACCGGTGCGCAGCTCGCCGTCCGGGAGGGCGGCCTTGCTGTCCTCGGGGCGGCGCCAGTACCCGGGCACGACCATCGGGCCGCGTACCGCGATCTCGCCGTGCTCGCCGAAGGGGACCTCCTCGCCCTTCTCGTCCAGGATCCGTACGAGCACGTCGGGGCCGGGGACGCCGACGGACAGCGTGCCCGAGACCGGGTCGACGGGGGCTTCCTTCTCGGGCGGGACGCTGGCACAGGGCGCGGTGCACTCGGTGAGCCCGTAGCCGTTGCGGATGTAGGGACCGAAGCCCGCGCGGAACTTCTCCACCAGCGCGGGCGGCAGCGGCGCTCCGCCGGAGGAGATCATCCGGAAGGAGCTGAAGTGCTCCGGTGTGCAGGTGGGCTGGGCGGCGAGAGCCATGAAGGCCGTGGAGGGGCCGACGGTGTAGGCGGGGCGGTGCTCGGTGAAGGCGTCGAGGACCACACCGGGCTCGAAGCGGTAGGCCAGCGCGAGGGTGCCCGCACCCGCGATGGAGGCCGCCAGTTCGCACACCATGCCGGTGATGTGGAAGAGGGGCGCGAGCGCGAAGGTCGTACTGCCCTCGGGCAGCTGGCAGACAATGCGCTGGCGCTCGGCGTTGTACGTGATGTTGCCCTGGGTGTTCATGGCGCCCTTGGGGGTGCCGCTGGTGCCCGAGGTGTAGCTGATCAGCGCGATGTCGGAGGAGGTGAGCTCACGGTCCCCGGGAGCGGCGGCACCGGCGCGGGCGACGGCCAGCAGGTCCTCGGCGCCCTCCGGGACGGGTATCCGCTCGCCGCGCAGCACACGCTCGTCGTTCCGGGTCTGGAGGTCGAAGTCGCTGGCGGTGAGGGTGATACGGACCGAGGATCCGGCCGCGGTGTCGCGCAGATAGCTCTCCCAGGCGCGGTCGCCGCAGACCAGGGCGGTGACCTCGGCGTCCTCGAGGACGTGGGTGACCTCCCGCTCCTTGTACATCGGGTTGACCGGCACGACCGTGCCGCCCGCCTTCCAGGCGCCGAGCAGGGCCAGGACGAACTGCGGCACGTTCTGCAGAATGACGGCGAGCCGGTCGCCGCGGGCGAAGCCACGGCCGGCGAGGTGGCCGGCGATCCCGTCGCTCAGCTCGTCGACCTCGCGGTAGCTCAGCCGCCCGTCGAAGTAGGCGAGTGCCGTGCGGTCGGGGGCGAGGCGCACGGCGTCGCGGAAGGAGTGGACCATCGTCTCCGGCGGCGTCGCCGGTGCCCGCTGGACGTCGGTGAGCTGCGCGAGCCAGGGCTTGGCCTCGTAGATGGACGCTCTCATTCGCCGTCCCCTTCCCACTTCTGCTGGAGGTGGTTCATGTTGGTGAGCCAGCGGTCCGTGTCGCCGGAGCGGGCCTTGTAGAAGCCGGCCACCTCGGCGTGGGGAAGGATCAGGAAGCGCCCTTCGGCCATTCCCTCGAAGAGGGCGTCCGCGACCTGGTCGGGTTCGATGGCGGTGGGCGCGAGCACGAGCTCGCCCGCGGTGCCCGCCTCCCGCAGCATGTCGGTACGGACGCCCTGCGGACAGACGGCGTGCACATCGATGCCACGGTGGCGGTAGGTGAGGGACAGCCACTCGGCGAAGGCGAGCGCGCCGTGCTTGGTGACGCTGTACGGGGCCGCCCCGATCATGGTGAGCAGGCCTGCCGCGGAGACGGTGGACACGAACCGCCCGCTGCCCCGCTCCAGCCATGCGGGCAGCAGCTCCTTGGCGGCACGGACATGAGCCATGACATTGACGTCCCAGGCGGCGGCCCACACCTGCTCGTCGGCGTCGGCGCCGCCGGGCGAGGAGAGCCCGGCGTTGGCGCAGTAGATGTCGACGCTGCCGCCGAGTGCCTCACGGGCGGGGGCCACCACGCCGGAGGCGTCGCCGGGAACGACGACGGCGCCGATCTCCTCGGCCACGGCCTTGGCCTTGTCCTCATTGAGGTCGTTGACGACCACCCGGGCGCCTTCGGCGGCGAACCTGCGGGCGAGAGCGGCTCCGATGCCTCCGCCCGCTCCGGTGACAACGACTCCCGCGTCCTGCAGGGTCTTCACGATCGCGGCTCCTTCGACTCGACTGGTCGCAGACTAACCAGTCGGTATGTCACCGCAAAAGGGTTCGCCACCAGGTTGTGCCCGCAGCGCCGGTCGCAATCGTTCCGCACAGCAGCTCCGAGCGCTAGCGTGCCCGGACATGCTGACACCTGAACCGACTGTTTCCAGACGCGGTCTGCTGGCCGCCACCGGAGCCGTGGGAGGGGCCGCGGCGGCTGTGTCACCTGCCCGTGCCGCGCCGGGGCAGCGCGGTGGCGCGCGGGTGCGTACGGGCTTCGACCGGCTGGCCGCAGGGGGCTACCAGCTGCTGGAGGGCCGGCGGGTCGGCGTCGTCACCAATCCGACCGGGGTGACGGCCGACGTCCGGCACATCGTGGATGTGATGCACGCCGACGACCGGGTGAACCTGACCGCGGTCTTCGGCCCTGAGCACGGCTTCCGGGGCACGGCCCAGGCAGGCGGCTCCGAGGGCCGCTCGGAGGACCCGGCGACCGGGCTGCCGGTCTTCGACACCTATCTCAAGAGCGGTCGGGCGCTCGCCGACATCTTCACCGAGTCCGGCGTGGACACGGTCGCCTTCGACATCCAGGACGTGGGCGCGCGCTTCTACACCTACATCTGGACGCTCTACGACTGCATGGTCGCGGCGGTGCTCGCGGACAAGCGGTTCGTGGTGCTGGACCGGCCGAATCCGGTGACCGGACGCGGCGCCTCCGGGCCGGTGCTCGACAGGGCGTATGCCACGTTCGTCGGCCGCGAGCCGATCGCTCAGGCGCATGGCATGACGGCTGCCGAGCTGGCGCTGCTGTTCAACGCCGAGTTCGTGCCCGCTGCCGCCGGGCGGGCCGTCGAGCTGGAGACGGTGGGCATGTCCGGCTGGCGGCGGGGAGACTTCTTCGACGGGACCGGGCTGCCGTGGGTGCCGCCGAGCCCCAACATGCCCACGCCCGAGACCGCGCTGGTCTACTCGGGGACCTGTCTCTTCGAGGGCACGAACCTGTCCGAGGGGCGCGGCACGACCCGGCCGTTCGAGCTGCTCGGCGCGGACGGTATCGACCGGCGGTGGGCGGAGGCGGCCAACGCTCTCGATCTGCCCGGTGTCCATTTCCGGGAGGCGTACTTCGCACCCACCTTCTCCAAGTTCCAGGGCAGGACGATCGGCGGGGTCCAGCTGCACGTCCACGACCGTGAGGCGTACGACCCCGTGCGCACCGGCATCGGTCTGCTGGTGACCGCGAAGAAGGTGTGGAGCGGTTTCGCGTGGCGGCCGGACCACTGGATCGACAAGCTGACGGGTTCCCCGGCCGTCCGCACCATGATCGACGCGGGGGCGGGGACGGACGAGGTGGTCGGTGCCTGGGCGGACCGGCTGGCGGACTTCCGCGCCATGCGCAGGCGCTATCTCCGCTACCGGTGAGCGGGGGCGGATTCCTCTCCGCCGGTCGGTGCGGGGACGGATGCTCCGCGGCCGGTGAGAGCCGGGGGGCTCCTCCGCCGTCTCCCCGCCGGGGTGGGCGCGGGACTCCCCCGCCGAGGTGGGCGCGGGTCTCCCCCGCCGAGGTGAGCGGGGCCCTCCCCCGCCGGGGTGAGCGGGAGTCTCCCCGCCGGGGTGGGCGCGGGACTCCCCCGCCGAGGTGGGCGCGGGTCTCCCCCGCCGAGGTGGGCGCGGGTCTTCCCCACCCGGCGGGGGTCTCCTCCGCCGGGGTCAGCGGGGGCGGCCCGTCGGCCGCCGCGGACGGGTCAGCGCCCGCGGCGGCCGGCGAACCGCTCCCCTGCTGCGTCGCCCGGCCCGCTCCCCTCCGGGCGGGGTGCGGCCGCCCGGCGATCTCCGCTGGGACGGATCAGGGCTTCCTCGCCCCGAGGTACTGCGCCCACCACGGTCCGTCCGGGCCGTAGTGGATGCCGATGCCGATGTCCCGGAACCGGCAGTCCAGAATGTTCGCCCGGTGCTCGGGGCTGCTCATCCAGGCCTGCATCACGGCCGAGGGGCTCCGGTAGCCACGGGCGATGTTCTCGCCGAGGTCCGTCCACTGCTGGTAGCCCATACGTGCGGCCCGGGTGCTGGGCCGTGAACCGTCCGGGCCGGTGTGGGACAGTCCGCCGCCCTGCGCCATGACGTCGGCGTACCGCTGGGCGGCCTGGGTGAGGGGGGAGCTCAAGGTGAGCGGCTGACAACCGACCGCCGCCCGCACCTGGTTGACCAGCGTGACGATCTCCGTGGCGTCGGACGAACCCGGGCCGGCCGGCTTGGCCGGTGAGGTGTCCGACGGGCGGGGGGACGGCTTGGCGGCAGGCTTCGCTTCCGCGGACGGCTCGGGGGCAGGCTTCGCTTCCGCCGACGGCTTGGCGGCAGGCTTTGCTTCCGCCGACGGCTTGGCGGACGGCTTCGCCTCCCCGGACGGCTTGGCGGCAGGCTTCGCCTCCCCGGACGGCTCAGGGGCCGGCTTCGCTTCCGCGGACGGCTTGGCGGCAGGCTTCGCCTCCCCGGACGGCTTGGCGGACGGCTCCGCCTCCCCGGACGGCTCAGGGGCCGGCTTCGCCTCCCCGGACGGCTCCGCGGACGGCTTCGCCTCCCCGGACGGCTCAGGGGCAGGCGCCGGGGGCGGTTCCGACTGCCCGGGCTTCTCCGGCTGCGCCGACGGCTCCCCGGAGGGTGCGGGGCCTTCGGCGGAGGGCTCCTGGGACGGCCCGGGGGCGGGGGCGCCGGAGTGCGGCTCGGCGGACGGCTCATAGGCCGGAAGCGTGGACGCGTTCGCCGTCGGCTCGGAGGGCGGCTGGGCGTCCGACGGCGGAGCCGTGGGGCCGGTGGAGGGCGCGGCGGACTCGGCAGGCGGAGCCGTGGACGGCGCGGCAGCGGGACCGGCTGACGGCCCCTCCCCCGCAGCGTCCGGGGACCCGGCAGACGGTTCGCCGTGCTGGTCGGCGGGCTGATCGACAGGCGGACCGGCAGGCTGTTCAGCGGGCTGGTCGGTGGACTGGTCGGCGGGCGGCTCGACGGGCGGCTCGGCGGGCTGGTGGGCCGACTGATCGGCGGGCGGACCGGCAGGCTGTTCAGCGGGCTGGTCGGCCGACTGATCGGCAGGCGACTCGGCAGCCTGGTGGGCCGACTGATCGGCAGACGGGCCGCCAGACGACTCGACAGGCTGATCAGCCGACTGATCGGCAGACGGACCGGCAGGCTGGTGGGCCGACTGATCGGCAGGCGGACCGCCAGACGACTCGACAGGCTGATCAGCAGACGGCTCCCCGTGCTGGTCGGCGGACTGATCGGCAGGCGACTCGGCAGCCTGGTGGGCCGACTGATCGGCAGACGGGCCGCCAGACGACTCGACAGGCTGATCAACCGACTGATCAGCAGACGGCTCCCCGTGCTGATCAGCCGACTGATCGGCGGACTGATCGGCAGGCGGCTCGACAGGCTGATCGGCTGACTGGTCGGCGGGCGGCTCCCCGTGCTGGTCGGCGGACTGATCGGCAGACGGACCGGCAGCCTGGTGGGCCGACTGATCGGCGGGCGGACCGGCAGGCTGTTCAGCGGGCTGGTCGGCCGACTGATCAGCAGACGGACCGGCAGGCTGGTGGGCCGACTGATCGGCGGACTGATCGGCAGGCGGCTCGACAGGCTGATCGACCGAGTGGTCGGCGGGCGGCTCCTCCGATGCGTCGGCGGACGCATCGGCAGGCGGCTCGGCGGCCACCGGGTCCGTACCGGTGTGGTCCTCCGGAGCCCCGGCCCCGCCGGCCCCCCGGGGTGGGTCCGCGGACTCCTCTGGCCTCTGTTCCTGCTGGGCCAGGTCGTCCTGTTGCTGCTGGTCAGGGTCGACGCCTCTGCCGACGGCGGAGCTCGGGGGTACGGGGCGGACCCACGCTTCCGCGGGGACCCCCCAGGTGGCCGCCAGGACGATGGCGGTGGGGACGACGAGCCGCAGGTGCGCTCTGCCGCTCCGGTTCGGGTGGCGTCGGGGGACGGGACGCGTCCGGCGACGGGTGCTGTGGATGGGCATGATCAATCCATACCTGAGGGTGGTACCACCTGCATCTGAACGCGAGCAGATGGGTCATCAGATCGGATGGTCAACACTCCGTCAGTTCGCCCACAGAGACGGCCCGCACAACCCGTGTCCGGCCGGGAGCTGCTCCGAGCACCCGCTGAGCCGGAGCAGTCGTGCGCCTCCGGGCCGGGCACCTCGTCCCGCGTCCGGGCCGGGCACTCGTAAACGCCTCCGATTCGGGCACCTCGTCGCGCCTCCGGGCCGGGCACCTCGTACGCCCCTCAGAAGCCCGGGGCCCGCGCCCATGGCCCGCCGCCCCGGCCATATCCGGTGACGCCGGGCCGGGGCGTCAGCCGCGCCGGGGGAACTCGACCACCTGCTGGTAGGTCGGCCGGTTCTGCCAGTGGACCGTGTCGTGGGTCAGACCGCCGACCGGGCGGTGGATGATCGCGTCGGCGCACCACTGGTCGCCGGCCGCACAGTCGGCGTCACCCGGATAGACCTCGGCGGGAGCCTTCCCCGCCGCCTGCTTCAGCGTGGCGAGCAGGGTGTCACGGCACGCCGCGAGGCCGCCTCCGCCGCAGTAGGCCCTCGTCGGCTTCCCTTTGACGGGCTGTCCGAGGATCTGGCGCAGATCTTTGTCGACATAGCTCCACCATCCGTACTGGAATGCGGAGCCCGCGTGCGAGCCGGTGGGTCCGTGGCCGACGGAGGGGGATTCGTCGGTCCCGAGACTGGCGCGCAGGGCGTCATAGAGGTCGTCGCCGAGGGCGGGTCGGAACTGGGCCTCGACCAGAAGGGGCCACCAGGCGTCCATGAGGCGTACGGCGTCGGAGTGGCCGTAGGTGTGTGAGCCGGGAGCGGTTTCACGGCGCTGTGCTCCCGCCGCGAGCCAGGACTCCAACGGCTTTACTGCTGAGGCGAGTTGCGGGTCGGACACGGGCTTGCTCCGCACCACCTTCAGCAGCTCCGGGAGGACGTCCTCGCCGCGCAGATCGGTGACGGCGGCCTCGGCCATGGCCCGGGTGAGCGCGGCCCGGGTCACCCCGCCCCTCTCGACGAGTTCGCCGACACGGTCGTCCAGCAGATCGCCGCGGTGCACCGAGCCCATGCCGAAGCCCGCCGCGCTGTATTCCTTGGCCTGCTTGTTGTTCCAGGAGATGTAGTAGTCCTGGTCGGTGGAGTGAGGGTGCTCGGAGGGCGGGGTGTAGGCGGCGGTGTTGGCGGCAGGGTCGAAGTCCCGCCACTCATAGGCCTGCTCCGCCTTCACGGGCAGGGACGCGTCGACATCCGTCGCGCGTACCGGGTTCAGCCCGCTGTTGTAGTACGCGGTCCGCCGGGAGTCCGCGTAGAACCAGTTGAAGGTGTAGCCGATGTGCTGGGCCGCGCGCTGGAAGGACCCCGCGTCCCGCAGGTAGCCGGGGTCGTTGAACATCTGGAAGCCGATGATCGAGTCCGCCTCGTGGCGGTAGGTGGAGCGCAGCGAGGTGTAGGCGACGGGCTTGCCACCGACCGTCGCCCGGTGGGTCACCGTGCCGTACGCGGTGCGGTACAGCTGCAGGCGGTACGAGCCCGCGGCCGTGGAGTCGGCGAGCGAGGGTTTCCAGGCGTTGCGGCGCTCGAGCCTCTCCATCGGTTCGCAGCGGCCGTGACGGAGGTAGTGGGTGGCGTCCTGCTTGGACGGTGTGGAGCCGGCCGGGGAGCAGAGCTCGACCGCGTAGGTGTCGGTGATGTCCTGGCCCGCGGAGGTCGCACTCCAGGCGTAGTCCTGGCCCCGGCCCAGCTGGACGTACATCCCGATGCCCGCGAAGGACGCGCCGCGGGCGCTGATCCCCGGTCCCTGGAGCTCCTGGAGCATGAGCAGTTGCGGGGCGAAGTAGCCGGTCTGCGGGCCGAAGACGGCGACCGGGTCGCCACTGGCCGTGTGCCGGCCCGAGACGAGCAGGGCGTTGGACATGCCTCGTCCCTGGCCGGCGTTCCCTCCGCCGGTGCCACCGGGCTTCAGGGAAGCGCCGGGCAGCACCCCGTCGTCGAACACGCCCTGGAGCGGCTTGAGTTTCCTCGGTGCCTCGACCGGGGTCCTCTTCGGTTCGACGGCCGCGCCCTCACGGTCGTACACCAGCGGCTCGGGGGTGACGGAGCCCGGGTCCGGCAGGGCCCGGCCGCGGGCCTTCGCGGGTTGGCCCGCATAAGGGAAGCTGCGGCCGTCATGCAGGGTCAGTACGGCCTCGGGGTCGTTGCGCATACGGAAGGACTCCCAGACCTCGGTACCCTCGGCGGCCCCGTACTTCTGCTGTGCGGCGAGCAGGGAGAGGGCGGACTGCACCTCGCCACCGCCGCCGCTGCCGAAGAGTGCGCCGACGACCGAGGCGAGGGCGATGAGGTCGGTCAGCTTGAACGGCTGGATGTCGCCGCTGTTGGTGACCGCGTCGATATGGCCGGTGAGGACGTACTCGCCGGGGAAGTAACGGCCGTCCTTGGCCTTCTCCCGGTAGGCGTTGATGCCGTCGACGTACGCCTGGCTGTCGGCCATGGCCTGCCTGCCGCGCTCGCCCCCGGTCGCGATGATCCGGTCGATCTGGGCTTCGAGGTCCTTCTCGGTGTACGGCGCCTGCTGCCAGAACTGCTGCTCGAGCCCCTGGTTGGCCGCAGCGCCGCCCGCGAAGGGGGTCAACTGCCCCCGGCCGATGTGCCGGAAGAGGTCCATCAGCCAGAGCCGGTCCTGGGCGGCGGCGTATCCGGCGCCGAACTCGGTGCCCTCGCGGGTGGTGCCCTGGATGTGCGGCACCCCGGTCTTCCTGTCACGGGTGATCGTGACATCCGCTCGTGGCCGGGTGACGGATGCGACCTGGTCCTTCGGAACCCCGAAGGAGGAGTCGTTGAAGAAGTCGGTCAACCTGGCGTCGGTGAGGGTGGATTGCCCCTGGACCAGGTCGCTGTAGCGGCCGAGCTGGTCGGAACTGTGTGCGGGCCGGGTGCCGAGGACGCGGTGGGCGAGGATCTCGGCGAGGGTGGCGTTGCCGTTCTGACCGGGCGGCAGGATGTCGGCGCACTGCCCCTCGCACCGGTCCCCGGCGACGGCGGTCGCGCTCCGTTCGGCCGTCCGCGCCTGCCCGGTGGCCTCTCCGGCGGCGGCCCGCGGCAGCGGCGCGATCAGCCCGGCTCCCAGCGCGAGTGCGGCAAGTGAAACGAGGGGACGCCGTGAGCGTATGCATCCATGGTCGGTGGGGCGTGGGGTGCGGCGTCGCATTCCTGCTCCTCCCGGTGGACGGTGAGGCGGAGGTTACCGCCGGTACGGCAAGGCTGGAAGATGAATGGACGTCACCTTTGCTCTTCACCACGCTTGAGGGAGCGCCTGTTCGATGGATCCGGATCCTTACGCCGTACGTCCAAGCCTCATCGCCGAAGTACACGCGACGGAGGTGGCAAGGGATGGCCGGATTCAGAAGTCTTGCGGAGCATGTGCGCGACCCCCGGATCGAGACCCGGCAGCGGCGCACCGCTCTGCGCAAGTGCCTGGAGAAGTTCGCCCCCTACGGACACCGGGCGACCTGGCACCATCTGTGCGCCCGGGTCGGAGTCGGCACCGAGGACCGGCACCCCGATCCGGGCCGGCTGGTGGCCGCGCTCGGGGAGTTGGAGGAGGCGCGGGCCGTATGGCTGGCCTACGACGGTGAGTTCGCGGCCCGTCGCAGGCGCGAGAAGTCCAAAGGCATCCGTCAGCCCACCGCCCTCGACGACTGGCACCGGTGCACCTGGGGCGGCTGCGGCGTCGCCTGGTGCGACGACCCGCTGGTGCACCCGTCCGCCCCCCTGCCGGAGGTGCTCCGCCGCCTCATCTCCGCACTGAAGTCGGAGGCCGGCACCGTCTGCCCGGTGTGCGAGGAGCAACGGATCGTCTGGCGCGGGGGCCTGGATCACCATCCGAGCGCCGGACCGGTGTGCACGGGCTGCGGCATCGTCGTCCCCGAACCCGTACTGACCGCCGAAGCGCTGGCGGAGAGCAAGAGATGCAGATACGGGACTCTCGTCATCGCGTCCTGACCGCGATGACGGGCCGGTGAGCAGCGCAGGCAGCACCGGCAGGGGGGCACCGTGCCCGTCGGGCGGCAGGGGGCGGTGAGTCTGGTCGTTACCGAGCAGTAGTGCGAGGATTCCCACCAGTCGCCGAGAGGACGGACGGGCATGGCCGAGCTGCACGATCTGACAGCGCTGGAGCAGGCGGACGCGATCCGGCAGGGGACGCTCTCGCCGGTGGAGCTCACCGAGCACTATCTGCAACGTATCGACCGGCTGGACGAGACCCTGGGCGCGTTCATCACGCTGACCCCCGAGCTGGCCCGCAAGCAGGCCGGGGAGGCCGAGAGCGTGGCCTCAGCGGCGCGCCGGGACGGCCGGGATCTGTCGCCGCTGCACGGGGTGCCGGTGCCGGTGAAGGACCTCAACCTCGTGGCGGGCGTGCGCTGCACCTTCGGCTCCGAGGTCTTCACGGACCACATCCCGGAGGTCGACGACCATGTGGTCACCAAACTGCGTGCGGCCGGGACGGTGATGCTGGGCAAGACCAACACCCCCGAGTTCGGGCTGCCCTGCTACACCGAGGGCAGGCTCGCTCCCCCGGCGCGCACGCCCTGGGACCTCGACCGGTCGGCGGGCGGTTCGAGCGGCGGGGCGGCCGCCGCGGTGTCCGGCGGGCTCGCGCCCCTGGCCCACGGCAGCGACGGCGGTGGGTCGATTCGTATCCCGTCCTCGGTGTGCGGGCTCTACGGGATCAAGCCGAGCCGGGGCCGCGTCAGCTCAGGCCCGACCCTGCACGACATCAGCGGGCTGAGCACCTCCGGCCCCATCGCCCGTACGGTCGCGGACGCGGCCGCGCTGCTCGACGTGATCTCCGGGACCATGCCCGGAGACCCGTACGGCGCCCCGGGCCTGCCCACGGGCGAGACCTTCCTCGACCACGCCCGGCGGCCCCCGGGCGCACGGCTGCGGGTGGTCTCCCTGCTCACCCCGCCGGTTCCGGACGTGGAGCTGCACCCGGACTGCCGGGCGGCAGCGGAGGGCGCCGCCGCCCTCCTGCGGGAACTCGGCCATGAGGTGGACGAGTTGGAGCTCCCGGTCGACGACACGGTGCGGCGTGCGTTCTCGGCGGTCTGGGATGTGATGGCCCTGTCCCGCCCCGTCCCCGCCGGCGCGGAGGGGCTGCTGCTGCCGCTCACCCGCCATCTGCGCCGGCGCGGCGGCCATGTCTCCGGGCAGGCCTTCGCGGACTCGATGTACGCGTTCCGGATGCTCGGCCAGATGGTCGAGGACGCGCTGCTGACTCCCGGGACGGGGTACGACGTGATCCTGACACCGACCCTGGCGCAGCCCCCGGCGCTGGTGGGCGGGCTGCGCAACGACGCCGACCCGGAGGCCGAGTTCGCGGCGCTCGCCGACTTCACCCCGTTCACGCCCCTCTACAACGCCACCGGCCAGCCCGCCGTCAGTCTGCCGCTGCACTGGACGGAGGGCGGACTGCCGATCGGCGTCATGCTCGGCGGCCGGTACGGCGCCGAGGCGACGCTGATCTCCCTCTCCGCGGAGCTGGAGGAGGCCCGGCCCTGGTCCGGGCGGCATCCCTCGGTCTGGTGACCGGCCTCGGCCCGGTGAGACGCCTCGGCCGGTGGGCGGTGGCTCGCGGTTCAGCGTTTGCGGCCGACGAGCAGCCGTGAGCCGCTGCCGTGCTCGCCGATTCTGTCGTCCGGGTTGGACAGCACGCAGGTGTCCAGCGACAGACAGCCGCAGCCGATGCAGTCGGTCAGATGGTCGCGCAGCCGGTTGAGCTGCTCGATGCGCTGGTCCAGTTCCGCACGCCACGCCTCGGAGAGCCTGGCCCAGTCCCCGCGCGTGGGGGTGCGCTCGTCGGGGAGCTCGGCGAGGGCCTCGCGGATGGTGGCGAGCGGGATACCGACGCGCTGCGCGGCCCGTACGAACGCGACCCGGCGCAGCGCGTCACGGCCGTAGCGGCGCTGATTGCCCGGGGTGCGGCGGCTGCTGATCAAGCCCTTGGACTCGTAGAAGTGCAGCGCGGACACGGCGGCGCCGCTGCGCGCCGACAACTGGCCGACGGTGAGTTCATGAACACTCGTGGGAATCTGGGGCACAGATCACAAGACTACGGGTGCATTGACAGGAGGACACCCTCACACCATGCTGAGCAACTGCTTAGTACGTACGGATGGGCAGTGGAGGTACGGAGATGGCGGAACCCCGGGTCTTCCCGTCGCTGGATGAGCTGCGGTCGGCGGTCGGCGACCAGCTGGGCACCAGTGACTGGCTCGAGATCGACCAGAAGCGGATCGATTTGTTCGCGGATGCGACCGGCGATCACCAGTGGATCCATGTGGACCCGGAGAAGGCGGCCGCGGGCCCGTTCGGCACGACGATCGCCCACGGCTATCTGACGCTGTCGCTGCTGCCGTGGTTCGTGCCGCAGCTGATGCGGGTCGAGGGCGTGAAGATGAGCATCAACTACGGGGCGAACAAGGTCCGCTTCCCCTCCCCCGTACCGGTCGGCTCACGCCTGCGGGCCACCGGCAAGGTCGCCGAGGTGACCGAGGTGCAGGGCGGAGTCCAGCTGACCACGGTGGTGACGATTGAGCGCGAGGGCAGCGAGAAGCCGGTCTGCGTCGCGGAGTCAGTGAGCCGCTTCTACGTCTGAGACGGACTCTCCCGGGCCCCGGTTGCGCCGAGCGGCGCGGCCGGGGCCGGACCATGCGGCCGGGGCCCAGACACGTATGCGCGGCCGGGGCCCAGGCCACGTATGCGCGGCCGGGGCCGAGCGCCACAGCAGTGCGGCGGCCCGCCGGCGGTGCCGGAAACGGCAGCCGCCGGCGACACGATCGGGCGTACGGGTCGGCTCGTCCGTCGCCCCCCTGGTGGCACCCGGCGGCTATCGAGCCGACGGGGACGGGGTGGATCCGGGCTGCGAGCCGTAGGCGGTCAGGAAGCGGTCACGGAAGGTGTCCATCGGCCAGACCGGCGCCTTCGGGCCGGGCTTCAGACCGTCCTCCCAGCCCCAGCCGGAGATCCGGTCCAGCACGGCCCGGTCGTGGGCGACGATGGCGATCGGTACGTCCCGGCTGGCGTGGTTGCCGACGACGGTCGGGACGGGCTGGTGGTCGCCGAGGAAGACGAGCACGGTGTCGTCGTCGCCGTACTTCTCCACGTACGAGGTGAGGCTGTTCACCGAGTACTCGATGGCGCGCCGGTACTCGGTGCGCACCTGGTCGCGGTCCTTCCACACCTCTTTGGGATTCTTCCCCGCCTTCTTGATGGCGTGGTAGACCGAGCCGTCGCCGACCTCGTCCCAGCCGATCATCCTGGGTATGGGCGCCCACGGGTTGTGACTGGAGGCGAGGACGATCATCGCCATCAGGGGGTCGCGGCCGGGCTTGCCGTTCTCCAGGCGCTGGAAGGCCGACAGGCTGTACTGGTCGGGTACGGGCGTCCAGCTGAACTTCGGGCCCCTGTATCCGAGCTCCCGGGAGTCGTAGATGTGATCGAGGCCGTAGATCCGCCCCTCCGGCCAGGCCCGGGTGGTGCCCGGCATGATGCCGGCCGTCCGCCAGGCGCCGGTGCGCTGGAAGGCGCCGGTGAGGGTCATGCGGTCGCTCGAGGTGGCGCTGCGGTAGCGCTGCTCGTTGTCGATCCACAGGCCTGACATGAAGGTGGAGTGGGCCAGCCAGCTGCCGGCGCCCGTCGTCGGCGACGTGAGCCAGGCACTCCGTGAGGAGTACCCGGCCTTGCGCAGCCGGCTCGTCCTGTCCGCGAGGACCGCGCCGACCTGCGGCGCCATATCCGGGTCCTCGACCGCGACGCGGCCGTAGCTCTCGATGAAGGCGAAGATGACGTTCTTGCCGCGCAGCCCGCTGAGCATCTGATCCGGCGGGGTGTCGCGGAAGTTGTCGACGGCGGCCTCCTCGGCGAACTCCTGCTTGTCCTTCAAGCCGGCACTCACCTGCTCCGCACGGTTGTTGAGGAGGGTGACCGTGCTCCTGGAGGCGAGCGGCACACCGGCTATCTGCGCGCTGAGTGCGGCGCAGGCGACCCAGGCGGTCCCCGCGATCAGGGTGGTACGGGTCGCCACGACGCTGTGCCGGGCCATGAGGCCGCTCAGCCGGACGACCGACAGCGCCATCAGGACGAGGAGGGCAAGGGCGAGGACCACGACCCCGACCACGGCACCGATCGCGCCGGCCTGGCCGACCGAGTCCCTGAGGAACGCCTCGGCGTCGTCGAACAGGATCCAGTCGAGCACCGGGTCGAACGGCCGGTCCAGGGTCGAGTAGAAGCCCATGTCGAGGCACTTCAGGATGGTCAGCAGCCCGAGGCCCACGCCGCCGAGCACCGCCGCCACCCGCCTCGCTTTCGATGGCAGGACGAGCAGCACGGCGGCGCCGAATATCCCCTCCACCGGGATGCGCGCGAACGCGCCGGGTGTGAGACGGGTGATCTGGTTCGGCAGGAGGAGGGCGAGGAGCACCAGCACGGCAGCCAGGGCAGTGGTCATCCACGACACGGTCCGCGCCGCGGCCGGGCGCTTGCCCTCCCGTCCGGCTGCTGCGGTGGCCTCGTCCGGCCGGTCACCGGCGGCACGACCTGCGGTCGCCTCCTCGCGGACGCCGCTGTCCTCATGCGTGGCGGCGTCCCCGCCCGCGGGGGTCTCGTCCGGGCGGGCGCCGGTCTCGTCGGCTGCGGCGTCGTCGTTCCGGGAGCTGTCGCCGTCGTCGTCGTTCCGGCCGTCGGTGCCGTCCGCAGGGCCGCCACCGGCGTCCGGGAGACCGCCCGCCTCATCACCCGCGACGTCCCCGCCCTCCGCGCTGACGGCCTCACCGGAACGACCGTCACCGACCTCACCCGCGCCGACGCCCTCACCAACGCCGCCACCCTCGTGTATGGCAGCGACCTGCCCCCCGGCCGTACCGTCCGCGACGGCAGCGACCTCATCGCCCCCGGCGCCGTCGATACGAGCACTGCCGGTGTCATCCGAAGCACCGCCACCGACGTCCGGGAGACCGCCCGCCTCATCACCCGCAACGCTCCCACCCTCCGCGCTGCCGACCTCACCGGAACGACCGTCACCGACCTCACCCGCGCCGACGCCCTCCCCCGCGACAGCCCCGTCCGGCGCGCTGTCCGGGGAGCCGGCCGGCGTGGGTCCCTCCTCCGCGGCTGTCTTGTCGGTATTCGTCAGCTGACGAGAGCTTGTGAAGAACGACAACCCCAAGGTCCTTCCGTGCGAAGCCGGTGATGGCACGGCGGACCGGGCCCGGTTGGCCGGGGGCCGCCGTGATCTGTACGGCTCGCCGGCGGCTTCAGTTCAATCACCACGGTCACCCGCCGCGCGGGAAACGTACCCGGTGGCCGTGAACGCGCGGGCAGCGGGGCCTCATCGGCGGGAACACCCCGCTGTGCTCCATGCCACCGCCCCCGTGGACGAACCGTCCGACCCTGTCCGCGGAGCTTGCCGGGTCCGCGACGCCGGGCCCCGGCCGGGAGTTCTGCACGCCGCTTGTCGGAGCCGCCCGCGCCCTCCGTACGGCGTCCGCTCCCCTGGCCGTCGGCTTAGGGCACTCCAGGGCCCGGCTCGCGGAGACGGTCCCGGTCAGGGCCTGGAAAAAAGCGGGTTGCCAACGGAGCGCCGCCGCCCGAAGGGCAGAGTTCGCGGCTCCCCCGGACTCCGTGTGGCAGGTGCCCCCAGGTGCGTGCGATCGCAAGGCGGTGGGGGTACTACCCCCGGCCGGAGGCTGGGGAAGTCGCCCTCATGCCGGGGGCATTCGGGCGATCACGGCAATGCGGCGCAGAGGCCCGGCCGGAGGCCGAGGGAGTGCCGTGCCCGGCGCCGCGTGCTCGCGAAGGGCGGTCACGGCACGGCCTAACTCTGCACCTCGCGGACCCAGGCGGTGAGGCCCGCCAGAAATCCTGCCCGTTCGCCCGGCGTCAGCCCGTCGAGGGCGCGCAGCAGCGGCTCGCCCCGTCGCGCGACGAAGGTCTCCAACAGCGGGCGGTACGCCTCGGCCAGCGACACCAGGACCCGGCGGCGATTCGCCGGGTCCTCGGCGCGGTTCACGATCCCGGCCCGGCTCAGAGCACCGACCAGCTCGCTGGCGGTGGGCACCGACACATGGAGCCGGTGGGCGATCTCGCTGACGGTCAGCGGCTGTCCGGCCAGGAGCTGCGGGAGTACGGCGCCGTGGCGCGGCGTCAGTCCGTGCGTCTCCATGGCGTCGCGCAGCGGCGCCGGCATGAGATCCCGTACCACCGACCCACGGAAGAACGGCTCCAACAGGGGGACGAGGCCGACGAGTTCGACCTCCTCGGGGGTCGGCATCCGGGGCGCCTTCCCGGACTGGTGCGTGTGCGGCATACTGCGAGTGTAGTTGGTTCGGAATTCCAAACTATTCGGATATCTGAAAGGTGGGACTCCCTTGCCGTCGATCACCTACAGCGACGCGGTCAACGATGCCCTGGAACGGCTGGACGATCTCGGATACGAGCGCGGGCAGGGGGTGGACCTCGCCAACCACGGCCCGATGGGCGCCGAGGCGCTCGCGCTGCTCGGACAGGAGGACGAGGTCGCCCGGTGGGTGCGGCGCTACCGGCGCGCGATGGAGCACCACGAGCCCCCCGCCGCGCGCTTCGCCCTGGACCCCGCGGACGAGTCCTCCTGGCGCCCGGCACTCGGGGCCTTCCACCGCGCCGGGGACTGGGAGCGGCTCTTCGTCCGCGAACTGGCCGAAGCACACTGGCGGGAGGTCCTCGTCCGCTGGTGGCCGCGCCTGCGCCCCGGGCTGTTCGCCGGTCTGACCCACGGTCTCATCCGCACCGCCCACGCGGTGCGCGCTCTGTACGCAGCCGCGGACAAGCCGACGCGGCTGCAACTGAACGAGCTGGCACGGGGGTTGGCCTACTGGGCCGCCCGCTACGCCGAGCTTCCCGGCCGCCCGCGGCTGCGCGGCACCCACGACCTGGCCGGCGCCGTCGCCGCGCTGCCCCGGGTGGCCCAGGACGGCGGAATGGGGCCGGGCACAGCCCGCCACCGTCTGGACACGCTCGCCGAACTGCCCGGCTACGAGGAGTCGTTGGCGTGGCTGGACCCGGAGCAGGCGCCTCGGCTGCTGACCGAGATGACGATCCAGTTCGCCGACGTCTATCTCGGCCATCCCGAGGTGTTCCCGGTGCCGCTGGTCCACGGCGTCACCGCGCCCGCCGCCGTACGCATCGTGCTTCCGCATCTGCCGCACGCGCTGTACGAGCCGACTCTGGCGCAGCTGTGGCAGGTCCACGTGGCGTTCCTGCTGGCCTTCACCACCGACCGGCGCGACGAGGGTACGGGGGCCTGGCGGCCGGAGGTCCAGGGTCTGCCCCCGATCCACGAACTCGGCGCACGGGCCGCCGACCACGGCGACGAGCATGTCATCAAGTTCACCGAGGCATGCCTGCGCGAGTACGCCTTGCGGCCCGATCCGCGCTACCCGGCCGCCGCGTTCGCCGCGCAGCAGCGCATCCCCCGCCTGGACGCCGGCGGCGGTGCGGCGGGCGTACGGCCCGACACCCCGTAATGACTCGACGCCGTATCCGCGCAGGTCGTCGCGGACGGCGTCGGCATCCGCGCGGCCCGGCGGCGGCAGGTGCCGGCACGACGCGATCATTGCCAGTGCCCGTACCTGCCCTCGCACCGCCGCCTCTGACCGCATGCTCGCGATCCATCGCCGGCGCCGGCAGTGCCGCGTCAGCCAGGTTCACTCCGATCGCCGCCCCTGGCACGTCCTCCCCCGGCCGGAGGCCACGGGAGTGCCTCCAGCCGCTTGCCCGACCGGCCGAGCGGGTGCACTCCCCTGGCCTTCGGCGTGGGCGACCCCAGAGGCCGGTCCGGCGCCTTGCAGCGACCGGGAGGTCACCGCTACCGGGCAGGCCTCGGCGGACGCGGCACTAGGATGGATGCTGTGGTCGATCTCGACGCCTTCGTTCGGAGGAGGTTCGTGATGACGCACGACGGCACACTGAGACTGCGGATGGAGCGTGTCCTCCGGGCACCGCGCTCGGCCGTGTTCCGGGCCTTGACCGAACCGCAGGAACTCGCCATGTGGTGGGGTCCTGACGGGTTCACCATTCCGCGTGTGGAGAGCGACCTCCGGCCGGGAGGTGGCTACCGGATCGCGATGCAGCCGCCGGAAGGCGATCTGTTCCACCTGGTGGGGGAATTCCTTGACGTCGACCCTCCGGAACGTCTGTCCTACACCTTCCGATGGGAGGAGCCCGACCCCGAGGACCGGGAGACCGTCGTGACGCTGTCGCTTCGCGACCTCGGCAGTACCTCAACCGAACTGGCCCTCGCCCAGGGAGACTTCGCCACTGAGCGCCGCCAAGCCCTTCACGACGAAGGCTGGACCCAGGCTCTCGACAAGCTGGAGGACCATATGTCTTCGGCTGCGTCGCCCTGAGATCCGCCTTCCTCGTCAGTGAGGGCCCTGGAAGCCCGGGCAACCGGCCACACCGCGCCGCGTGAGGCCGGACGGGGCCCACGACCGTCCGCCCCGGGCGTCGAGCGATCGCGGAGCAGCCGAGGAAAGCGGAGCAGCGAAGAAGACGAAGCGGCTCCGTCACGGCCGGTCGACCAGTCGAAACGACGGCCCCGACCGCTGAGTGGTCGGGGCCGTCGTTGCTGAGGCATGTGACGGTCGCGCCGCCCATCCCGGTGCCGGCGGGGGCGCCGTCGGCGCGGTCACTCGACCTGTCGGGTCATTCGCCCTGTCCGCCCGCGCCGACCATGCGCAGGACCAGGTCGGCGTAGAGCTGCCCGACCTCCTCGGGGGTGCGGCGGCCCTCGACGTTGAACCAGCGGGCGACGTCGATGCACAGGGACAGCACGGCCAGCGTCGTGCCCGGGACGTCGGGGACGTCGAAGTCTCCGGAGGCCACCCCGTCCTCGATGATCGAGCGCATCGCCCCGTCGGTGCGCCGGCGCAGAGCCACGACCTCGGCGTAGTGCTCCTCGGAGAGAGCCCCCAGCTCGTACTGCACCACCCGCGCGGTCGTGTGGCGCTCGGCGTGCCAGCGGACGAAGGCCCGTACGGCTCGCGCCAGCCGGTCGACCGGCGTTCCCTCGCTCTCCGCCGCGTCCTGGAGGATCCGCAGGGACAGCTGGTGACCGACGTGGCTGATCCGGAAGAGCAGCTCCTCCTTGGTCTTGTAGTGGATGTAGAGGGCAGCCGGGCTCATCCCGGCGTGGCCCGCGATGTCGCGGGTGGTGGTCGCGTGATATCCGCGCTCGGCGAACGCCTGGACCGCAGCGTTCACCAGCCGCTTGGCCGCGTCGGGGCTGACATCCGCCCACAAACCCGGCTGCTGCACCTCGGTGTCCATGGCACGCACGCCCCGTTCTCCCGGTCCCCGGTGGACCGTCCGCTGACAGGACGAACACCATACCCCGAAGCTGAGCAAGCGCTTAGGGTGCGGTACGCGGACCGGCCATCAGAAGGCCGAGACCCCCGTGAGCGCGCGCCCGATCAGCAGCTTGTGGATTTGGCTGGTGCCCTCGTACAGGGTCATCACCCGGGCGTCCCGCAGCAGCTTGCCCGCAGGGTATTCGTCGATGTAACCGTAGCCGCCGAAGACCTGAAGGGCATTGTTGGCGCAGCGCACAGCGGCCTCACTCGCGTACAGCTTGGCGACGGAGGACTCGGTGGCGAACGGCAGCCCGCGTTCGATGTGGTCGGCGACCCGCCAGGTCAGCAGCCGCGCCGCGTCGACGTCCACCGCGATGTCCGAAATCAGCTCCTGGACGAGCTGGTGGCGCGCGATCGGCGCGCCGAACTGCTCGCGCTCGCCCGCGTACGCCACGGCCGCGTCCAGACACGCCTGCGCTATTCCGACGCAGCCCGCCGCCACCGACATCCGGCCCTTGGCCAGGGCGGACATGGCGACGGAGAACCCCTTGCCCTCGGGGGCGATCATCGCGGAGGCGGGCACACGGACGCCGTCGAGAACCAGCTCCGCCGTGGCCTGGCCGCGCAGCCCGAGCTTGCCGTGGATCTCGCGGCGGGTGAGACCCGGGGTATCGGTCGGAACGAGAAAGGCGCTGATGCCCCGGTGGCCCGGCTCGCCCCCCGTACGGGCGAAGAGCAGGACGACATCCGCCCAGGTGCCGTTGGTGATGAACATCTTGCTGCCGTCGATCACATACGAGTCGCCGTCGCGGACGGCCCGGGTCGTGAGGTTGGCGGCATCCGAACCGGTACCGGGCTCGGTGAGACCGAAGCAGCCGACGGCCTCGCCGGAGCACAGCTTCGGCAGCCACTCGCTCTTCTGCTCCTCGCTGCCCCAGGCCGCGATCGACTTCGCCACCAGGCCGAGGGAGACGGACAGGATGCCGCGCACCGCCGAGTCACCTCGCCCCAGCTCCTCGGTGACCAGGACGTACGCCAGGTGGTCGCCGCCCGAGCCGCCGTACTCCTCGGGGATCGTGAGCCCCAGGAAGCCCAGGTCGCCGAGCTGCTTCACGACGCCCCGGTCGACGCTCTCCGCGCGGTCCCATGCCACGGCGTTCGGAGTGATCTCGCGGGCGACGAAGTCCTGGGCGAGCTTTCGGACGGCGGTCTGCTCCTCGGAGAGTTCGAGGTTCATGGCGGCACCCTTCAGAAATTAGCAGTGCTAGTTTATTTCCGCCTCTACTATGTGCCGCATGGCCCGCCCCCGCAAGCCCCTGCTCAGCCGCGACCGCATCATCGCCACGGCCCTTGCCCTTGTCGACGCAGAGGGCCTGCAGGCCCTGTCCACGCGGCGGCTGGCGTCCGAACTCGGGGTGAGCGGCCCGTCGCTGTACAACCACTTCACGGTCAAGGACGAGATCCTGGACGCGGTCGCGGACACGGTCGTCGGCCAGGTCGATCTGTCGATGTTCGACGGCGGGACGGACTGGCGGGCGGCGCTTCTGGCATGGGGGCGCTCGTACCGGGCCGCGCTCGCCGCACACCCCAACATCGTGCCGTTCCTGGCCCAGGGCCCCGGCCGCCGCCCGGCCGGGCTGCGTATGGCGGACGCCGTGTTCGGAGCGATGGTCGACGCGGGCTGGCCACCTGCCCAGGCGACCCGGATCGGTGCATTGATGCGCTACTTCGTCGCGGGCTCGGCGCTCGGCTCGTTCGCCCGCGGCTTCGTGGACGACGCGGCGGCGTACGATCCGGCCGACTACCCGCATCTGGGCCAGGCCCATTTGCTGGCGGAGCACCAGCAGCAAGTGGACGAGGGAGCCTTCGAAGCGGGCTTGACGGCCCTGGTGGACGGGCTGGCGCTGCAGTACGAAGAGCTGCGGCCGGTCTGAGGCCCGGGGCACCGGCCTCGCCTCCGGGTCCGGTCCCGGGAGCGCGTAACGCCGGCGCGACAACGGGACACCTCTCGCCTTGCTGGGCGATATGCCGGTTTTACGCTGGCAGGGGGAGTTCGCGAGTGCACCCGCGCCGGAGGTCGGCAGCATGGATGAGGACGCCGAGGTCACGGAGGATTCGTACGGCGAAGAGGAACCGTACGAGGGTGAGGAGCACGAGGAGGGCCAGGAGCCGTATGAGCTCTCCTCGGCGAGAGACCAGGAACCGGATGTCTTCCTCGACGTCCCTGTGGTCAAGGTCGAGGAGATCTCCCTGGAGGTCGATGACCTGAGGGCGCGGGTGTCCTTGCAGGCCGAGGTGCTGGACCTGCTCAAGCTCAATGTCGGCGCGGATGTGGCCCTCGGCCGGGTCGCGCTCACCATCAAGGGTGTGGAGGCGCAGGCCCTGCTCAAGGTGCGCCTCGACAATGTGGCCGCGATCATCGCGAGGGTCCTCGAGACCATCGACAGCAATCCACAGATTCTGGAGCAGATCACCCGTGGCGTCGGGTCGGCAGTCGAGGAAGTGGGCACCGGTGCGCGGAGCGCGGTGGGCGAGCTGGGCCGTGGCGCCGGTAGGGCGGTTGAGGACGTCGGCCATGGGGCGGGCGAGGCCGTCGAGGACGTCGGCCGCGGCGCGGGGGAAGCCGTCGAAGACGTGGGTCGCGGCACAGGAGAAGCCGTCGAAGACATCGGCCGCGGCACAGGCAAGGCCGTCGAAGACATCGGCCACGGCGCAGGAGAAGCCGTCGAAGACATCGGCCACGGCGCAGGAGAAGCCGTCGAAGACATCGGCCGCGGCACAGGAGAAGCGGCCGAGGACGTGGGACGCGGCACAGGCAAGGCCGCCGAAGACGTGAGCCGCGGTGTCGGCGAGACGGCAGGAGGGGTTGGCGAGCAAGGTGGCGAGAGGCGCGGCGAGGGCGGCCGGGCGCGACCGAAGAAGCGACGGGCTGCCACCCCCTCGTCGGCGGAGAGCGACAGTGGCGCAGCCAAGAGGACCGCACGCCGCGAGGGAGGCTCGACGCCCCGCCGGACCAGCCGCAAGCGTGAGCAGCCGCCCTGAACTCCGACGGAGACGGGCCGTCCGGATCCCGACGCGTCGGACATCGCGTTCCGCGCCACGGTGCGGGCCCAGGAACTCCGCTTCGGAGAGGTGCCGGACGTCGACGTGCGGTTCACCGGCAGCCAGGGGCGCGAATCCGTCTCCGAGAGCTCCCGCTCCCGGCTCCCCGACCGGGTGGAGGACTCGGTCGACTACACGGATGTGGAGGTCGACTACACCCTCGCGACCCGGCTGACCGGCGACGCAGCGCGGTCTCCGGACCCACCACGGGGACGCTGAACCGGGCGGGCGCTCAGTGATGAGGTCGCCCCGGTACACCGGCCAGGAGCCGGGCTGCCCCGATCCGCCGCGAAGGGTGAGCGGTTCCCACCCGCGGCGGATCGGGGCCATTTGCCTACGAGCCGGGTTCGGCGACCGGCCCGTAGCGCCGGCGTCAGCTCTCGACGGCTTCCTCCACGCGGTCGTGTTCCTCCACGCGGTCGCGGGCGGCCCGTCGGGCCAGGACCGCGATGGAGATCAGAGCGATCACGGCCAGCCCGATGATGTACGCGGAGACCGACATCGAGGTTCCGGTCGCCTCCAGCAGCAGCACCATGACGAACGGCGCCAGGCCGCCGCCGAGGACCGCGGCGATCTGATAGCCGAGCGAGGCGCCGGTGTAGCGCATCTCCGCCGTGAACAGCTCGGCGAACAGCGCGGCCTGCGGCCCGTACATGATGCTGAGGAAACAGCTGGTGATGAACGTCGACACCCCGAGCAGCAGCAGGGAGCGGGTGTCGATGAGAAGGAACATCGGCACCGCCCAGACCAGCAGCCCCACGGCGCCGAAGGCGTAGATGCGCAGCCGTCCGATCCGGTCGGAGAGCGCCGCGGCGGCCGGGATCATCACCAGTTGGGTGGCGCTGACCAGCAGCGAGACGGCCAGGACCGAGCCCTTTTCCATCTTCAGCTCGCGGGTGGAGTAGTCCAGCACTCCGGTGATGATGATGTAGAAGGTCGCGGTGTTGACGGCGAAGGATCCGCCCGCAAGCAGCACCGTGCCGAGGTGGTGGCGGAGGATGGTGCGCAGCGGCGAGCGCTTCTGCCCCTTCTCCTCCTCGGAGAGCCGTCGTTCGGCCTCCTTGAACGCCGGGGTCTCCTCGACCCGGGTGTGGATGTACCAGGCGAGGACGAGGACCAGGATGCCGACGAAGAACGGCAGTCTCCAGCCCCAGGAGGCGAAGCCGCTCTCACCGGTGACGGCCGAGGCGGCCAGGAAGACCGAGTTGGCGGTCACGACCCCGATGGGGACGCCGAGCTGTACGAGGCTGCCGTACAGGCCGCGCTTGCCCTCAGGGGCGTACTCGGTGGCCATGAGCATCGCTCCGCCCCACTGGGCGCCGACGGCCAGGCCCTGCACGATGCGGAGCAGGACCAGCAGGATCGGGGCAGCGATGCCGAGCGTCTCGTACGAGGGCAGCAGGCCGATTCCGGTGGTGGCCAGGCCCATCATGACCAGCGCGAGGACCAGCATCGGCTTGCGGCCGCGCTTGTCACCGAGCTGACCGGCGATGACACCGCCGATGGGGCGGGCCAGGAAGCCGACCGCGAAGGTCGCGAAGGCCGCGAGCACTCCGGCCGCGGGGCTGCTGGAGGGGAAGAAGTGGTCGCCGAGCACGAGGGCTGCGGCGATGCCGAAGACGAAGTAGTCGTACCACTCGACGGCCGACGCGAGGGCGGCCGCGGTGGCGACCTTGCGACGGTTGGGTTCTGTCGGTCTCGGGGTCGTTGTGGGTGGTGCGGAGGGGGCCGAGTCCATGCTGTACACACTCCGTGGCGTGCGGGGACGGGGGGCGGCGCCGTAATTTCCGGTGAACGTACCGACCGGCTGGTACGGAGGTCAACAGCTCGGACAACAGCAGTTTTCTCCGGACGCGACTCGGGGGAACGTCCCATTCCGGTCAGAGCCTCTGCCCCGGCCCTCGTGGAGCCCCGCCTCTCGGGCATCACGAAGGCCCTGGCCCGGCTCCACGAAGCCCCGGGCGGGGCTTCGTGGAGCCGGAGACCTGGGCTTCCGGGAAGTCCGGCAGCCCGCTGCCTGACGCCGGCGGAACCCGCTTCCGGGGACCGCCGGACACCACTGCCTCCGGAATCCCGCGTGCACTCGGGATTCCGGAGGCAGCGGTGTCCGGCTCCTCAGCGCCCCGGCCCGCAGTCGGCAGGCCCCTCGCTGCCGGCAACCCGAGAGGACCAGGACCGGCGCGGGTCGGAACGACCAGGTCCGGCGCCGGTCAGAAGACGACCAGGGTGCGGCCTCCCCGGCCCGCGAGCATGGCGTCGAAGGCGGCCGGGATGCCCTCCAGGGTGATCCGGTCGGTGACCATGCCGCCCAGGTCGAGCCGGCCGGCGCGGACGTGCTCGGCGAGCACCGGGAGGTCCTGTGCCGGATCGCAGTTGCCGTACACGCAGCCGGAGAGGGTGCGGCCGAAGTGGAAGAGCTCCAGGGCGGAGAACGACACCTGCTGCTCCTTGCCGCCGATGCCGACGACCGTGGTGCGGCCGCCACGGCGGGTCGAGTCCCAGGCGGCACGGATCGTCTCGGCGCGGCCTACGCATTCGACGGCGACATCGGCCCCGTGACGCCCCGTCAGCGCACGGATCTGCTTCGCCGTGTCCGGAGTCGAGACCAGGAAGTCGGTGGCTCCGGCCTTGCGGGCGAGCTGCTCCTTCTCGGACGAGATGTCCACGGCCACGACCGCTCCCGCCCCGGCGATCCGAGCTGCCTGGATCACCGCGAGGCCGACGCCACCCACACCGAAGACCGCAACGGACTCGCCGGGCCGTACCTTCGCCGCATGGTGGATCGCGCCGTAACCGGTGAGGACGGCGCAGCCGAGCAGGGCGGCGTCGGTGAGCGGGACCCCGTCCGGCAGGGGCAGTACGGCGGCTGCCGGGACGACGGTCTCCTCGGCGAAGACGGCGCTGCTCAGGCCCGGGTACAACTCGCGGCCGTCGGCCGTACGGGCGTACGGCGCTCCGGCGGCCGCCATGGCGTTGACGCACAGCCAGGGTTCATCGAGGCCGCAGAAGTGACACCTTCCGCAGGAGGGCGCCCAGTTGAGGACGACCGGATCTCCGGGAGAGACGGATGTGACGTCGTCGCCGACAGCGGTGACGGTGCCCGCGCCCTCGTGACCGAGCACGGCGGGGACCGGCTGGCGCAGCGTGCCGTTGGACAGCGACAGGTCGGAGTGGCACACCCCGGCCGCGGCGAGCCGGATCCGTACCTGGCCCGGTCCGGGCCGGGGCAGGTCGATCTCCTCGATGACGAGCGGGGCGTTGACGGCGGTCAGGACTGCGGCGCGGACCACGGGTTCTCCTTGGAAGCGTGAATGGAGGGCAGTTGGGGGTGCCGGGTTCGTGACGGGTCGGAGCGGCCGTCGTGGTCGCCCCGGCCCGTCACAGTGGGCGCGTGCCCGGTCAGAGCTGCAGGGACTTCGTCTGGAGGTACTCCGCGAGGCCGTGCGGGCCCAGTTCCCGGCCCACGCCCGACTGTTTGTAGCCGCCGAAGGGCGCGAGCGGGTTGAAGGCGCCGCCGTTGATGTCGACCTGGCCGGTGTCGAGCCTGCGGGCGAAGGCCACCGCCTCGTCCTGGTCGCCCGCCCACACCGCTCCCGCGAGCCCGTACACCGTGCCGTTGGCGATGCGCAGGGCGTCGTCCTCGTCCTCGTACTTCAGGATCGTGACGACCGGACCGAAGATCTCCTCCTGAGCGATGGTCATTCCGGGGGTCACATCGGCGAAGACGGTCGGCCGGACGTAGTAACCGGTCTCCCGGCCCTCGGGGGCCTCCGGGCCGCCCGCGACGACGCGGGCGCCCTCCGCCGTGCCTCGCTCGATATAGCCGCGGACGCGGTCGCGCTGCTTGGCGTTGACAACGGGGCCCAGGCGGGTGGTGTCGTCCTGCGGGTCACCGGGGACGTACTTCGCCGCCGCCGCGGCGGCGAGCTCCACCGCCTCGTCGTAGCGTGCGGCGTCGACCAGCATCCGGGTCCAGGCGCTGCACGTCTGCCCGGAGTTGGCGAAGACATTGGCCACGCCGGTCTTCACGGCGCGGGTGAGATCGGCGCTCGGCAGGATGACATTGGCCGACTTGCCGCCGAGTTCGAGGGCGACCCGCTTGACGGCCGCCCCGGCCGTGGCGCCGATCTGCTTGCCGACGGCCGTTGAACCGGTGAAGGAGACCAGGTCCACGTCCTCGTGCTCGGCCAGGGCCTGCCCGGCGACCGGGCCGAGACCGGTGACGAGGTTGAACACCCCGGCGGGGACGGCCGCCTCGTGCACCGCCTCGGCGAAGAGCTGGGCGGTCAACGGCGTGTCCTCGGCGGGCTTCAGGACGATGGTGCAGCCCGCGGCGAGCGCCGGCGCGACCTTGGCGACGATCTGGTGCAGCGGGTAGTTCCAGGGCGTGATCGCGCCGACCACGCCCACCGGCTCATGGAGCACGGTGGAGTTGCCGATCTTCTCCTCGAAGGCGTGGGTGGCGGCGAGTTCGGCGTACGTGCCCGCGACCGCGATCGGCAGATCGGCATGGACCGCCCGGGCGAATCCCAGGGGCGCGCCCAGCTCCGCGGTGACCGTCTCGGCGATCTCCTCGCGGCGGGCGGCGAGCGCATCACGCAGCGCGGTGATACGGGCCGCGCGCTCGGCGGGCGGCGTGGCCGACCAGCCGGGGAACGCGGCGCGGGCGGCGCGCACGGCGGTGTCCACGTCCTCCGCCGTGGCGGCCGGGACGACCCCGATGACCTGCTCGTCGGCGGGGTTCACCACCTCGATCGTCTCGGTGCCGACGGACGGGCGCCAGTCCCCGTCGATGTACATCCCCTCATGGGCCTTCATCGTGCGTCCTTCCGGAGCGGCGACTGCGTACGGGACCTAAACTAGCGGTGATAGTTTTTCTGCACCAGAGCCGGACGGTCCGTCCGGGGTGTGACCTCGCCCGCAGGCACGCTACGCCTCGGCCGAGGCCGTGGGCGCCCCGAGGAGGTCCGTCCGCGACCGGGCCGTTCCGTCCGCGACGCGGTCCGTCCGTGACCGGGATGTCCCCCGCAGGTCGGCAGGGTGTCCCCGCACGGTTTCCCGGCGGCGGACACCGGCCGCACCCGGACCGCTGTCCGCCGGAGGCCTGCCCATGTCTCCCCCGCCGTATGCCGTATCCGCCGTATGCCATGTCCGCCGTATGCCCAGCGGGCGCAACCGCGGTCACACGGGACCGTCGGGCCTCTTCACACCGCTCTCGTTCCGGGAACGCTGCACACCGCTCTCGTTCCGGGAACGCAGCGCCCCCGCCGACGGCCGGGGCGCCGTCGGCGGCGGCCCCGGCGGCCCTCCGGGGCGGGCGGCGGTGGCCGCGGAGGCGAGGAGCAGTACGCCGAGCGTCGCGAACGGTGCCGCCGTACCGGCGAGGCCCGCGAGCAGCCCAGCCCCTGCGGGGGCGGCGACCTGCCCGAGGCGGTTGCCGGTCAGCCTCAGGGCGAGCGCGGTGGAACGGGCCTCGGCCGGGGCCGCCTGGACGACCGTCGTCATCGACAGCGGCTGCCCCACCCCGAGGCAGAAGCCGAGACAGATGAGCATGACCGCCAGCGCCGGTACGGGGACGGGCACGGCGATGCCCGCGCACAGCAGGGCCGCCAGCAGACAACTGCCGGCCAGCAGAGCCGTACGGCCCACGAGCCGGATCATCGGGGTCATGACGAGACGGCAGGCGATGGTCGCGGCCGCGCGCAGGCTCAGCAGCACTCCGATGGCGGCCGGGGCAATGCCTCGGTGTTCACCGATCACCGGGAGGTAGGCGGTGAGGATGTCGGTCGCCGAGAGCACGGCGAGGCTGGTGAAGATCCCGGCGGGGACACCCCGGGTCCGCAGGATGCGGTGGACGGGGACCCGCCCGGGGCCCGGGCTCCGCGTGCACTCCTGATCACCGGCGCGGTGTTCGATCCGCCAGAGGGAGGTGAAGGAGAAGGCGGCGACCGCGGCGGAGACCAGCAGCGCGGCGGCGCTGGTGGAGCCCATCGCGCCGTTCTGCCCGGAGACCAGGGAGCCGGCCGCGACCGGGCCGACGAGCTGGCCGAACGAGGCGCCGATGGTGAAGTGCCCGAAGTTCCGGTCGTGTTCGGCGGGGGCGCTCTGGCGGGCCACGAGGCTCTGCGCGCCGATCACGAAGCACAGATGGCCGAGGCCCATCACGCCGCTCCAGGCGGCGACGGCGGCGAGCGACCGCGCCGTGCCGCTGAGGGCGCAGCCGGCCGCGATCAGTGTGACGCCGACGGGGAGCAGCGGGGCGCAGCGGCCGTGGTCGGTCCTGCGCCCCAGCGGTACGGCCGCGAAGAGCGGCAGCAGCGCGTAGACCGCGGCGATGACGCCGACGGCGCGGGCGTCGGCGCCCAGGGCGAGGGCCCGGTAGGAGACGGCGGGCCGCGCCATGGACACCGCCCCCTGCGCGAACGCGAAGGCGATGACCAGGCGCAGCAGCCATCCCCTGCCGGGCCTCGTATCCGGGTGCACGGTCAGATGATGCCGAAGAGCAGTCCGGCCCCGAGCACCACCAGCGAGGTGAGGGCCGCCCACTTCACGGTGAACCTGGTGTGGTCACCGAACTCGACCTTGGCCATGCCGACCAGGACGTAGACGGCCGGAACCAGCGGGCTCGACATATGGAGTGCCTGGCCGATGAGCGAGGCGCGGGCGATCTCGATCGGGGCGACGCCATGGGCCGCTCCGGCTTCGGCGAGGATCGGGACGATGCCGAAGTAGAAGCCGTCGTTGGACATGAAGTAGGTGAACGGGATGCTCAGCAGGCCGGTGACCAGGCCCATGTGCGGGCCCATACCGTCGGGAACGGCATCGACCACGTAGCGCGCCATGTGCTCCACCATGCCGGTGCCGGTGAGCACTCCGGTGAAGACGGCGGCCGCGAAAACCATGCCGGATACGTTGAGGACGTTCTCGGCGTGGGCGGCGATACGGGCCTTCTGGTCCGGCATGTGCGGAAAGTTGACGGTCAGGGCGATGGCGGCACCCAGCAGGAACAGCACCGGGATGGGCAGGGTCTGGAGGATCAGCAGAGTGAGCAGGGCGACGGTCAGCGCGGCGTTGAACCAGTAGAGCTTGCGGCGGAGCGTGGGACGGTCCGGGTCCAGGACCGCGACCTCTCCGGTGAGCTCGTCGTCTCCGTCCGTACCCGTGCCGGCGCCGCCCGTGCTCCCGTTCGCCGGAGCCGCGGCCCCGCCGCGCGCCCCCGCTCCCGTACCCGCTCCGGCGCCGACGAGCACCTGCTCGGACTCCTGCTCGGCTTCCTGACCGGTCGTCTTCTTCGCGGGCTCCTCGTCGAGCGTCAGCACCCCCAGGCGCTTGCGCTCGCGCAGTCCCAGGACGTAGGCGAGGAAGAAGACGAAGGCCAGGCCAACGGCGAGCGCGGGGATCATGGGGACGAAGATGTCGCCCGCGTCCAGCTTGAGCGCGGTGGCCGCACGGGCCGTCGGGCCGCCCCAGGGCACGGTGTTCATGACGCCGTTCGCGGTCGCGGCGACACCGGTCATCACGACGAGGCTCATCTTCAGCCGCCGGTAGAGCGGCAGCATCGCCGAGACGGTGATCATGAACGTGGTGGAGCCGTCGCCGTCGAGCGAGACGATCCCGGCGAGCACGGCGGTGCCGACGACGACGCGCATCGGGTCGGCCTTGCAGAACCGCAGGATGACGCGGACGATCGGGTCGAACAGACCGACGTCGATCATCACGCCGAAGTAGACGATGGCGAACATCAGCATCGCGGCGGTGGGCGCCAGATCGCCGATGCCCTTGAGCACGTAGTCCCCGAGATGGGCACCCTGCCCGACCAGGACGCAGAACAGCGCGGGAATCAGGACCAGCGCTGCCATCGGGGACATCTTCTTGGTCATGATCAGCGCCAGGAAAGCGGCAATCATGACGAATCCGAGGATTGTCAGCATGGGGTGGACACCAATCGTTCGCCCTTGAACTCCACCGTTGGATTCGGCGGTCCGGACGACCGTAGGTGGCGAAACTCCGCGTCAACAAGGTCTTGACGCGTGAGCAATAAGCGCAAAAGACCAGGTCAACGCGGTGTCCATGATCGGGATCAGCCTACGGGCGCCACCTGCACGGGGAAGCCGTTGAGGACCGCGGTGCCGGAGAGCGGGTCGAGGAGGCTCCCGTCGAGCAGCTGGTTCACATTCGCCCCGGCGTCGGCCGCGGCGACGTTCAGACGGGTGCCCGGCCGGTCATGGCCCCAGCCGTGGGGCAGACTGACGACCCCCGTGCGTACGGCGTCGGTGACCTCCACCGGAGCCCGGACCTCCCCGCCGTCCCCCTTCACCATGGCGGCGCCGCCGTCCGTCAGCCCGAGCCGGGCGGCATCCTCCGGGTGCACCTGGAGCGTGCAGCGGTTGCTGCCGCCGGTGAGCGCGGGGACGTTGTGCATCCAGCTGTTGTTGGACCGCAGATGGCGGCGGCCGACGAGGACGAGCCCGTCGGGGCGCTCGGCCAAGGCACCGAGGAGCCTCGGTACATCGGAGACGATCGGCTCGGGGCACAGTTCCACTTTGCCGCTGCGGGTCTTGAGGAGCTGGGGGATGCGCGGGGCGAGCGGACCCAGGTCGATGCCGTGGGGGTTGTCCAGGAGCCGCTGCAGGCCGAGCCCCTCGCTCCCCCGGTCCTCGGCGCCGGGGTCCCCGGCGCCGAAGCCGTCTCCGTACGGACCGAGGCGCAGCATCAGGTCCAGCCGCCGCTCGGCGCCGTTGCGGCCGGTGAGCCGCCCGGCCAGCTCCTTCGGGTCGCGGCCGTGCACCGGTGAGTGCGGGTCGGCGACGGCCTTGGCGAGCGTGCTCTCGATCGCGAGGGTGTCGACGGCGGCCGGGTCGGCGCCATGCATACCGCTGACGCACAGCACGAGGCGGGCGAGGATCTCGCACTCGTCGGGGCGGCCGTCCGGGAGCGGGAGGAGTTCACGGGTGTAGCGGACCTGGTTGCGGATGGCGAAGCCGTTGAAGGTGAAGTCGTGGTGGGAGCTCTGCGACGGCCTGGGCGGGGGCAGCACCACATGCGCGTGCCGGGAGGTCTCGTTGAGATAGGGGTCGACGCTGACCATGAAGTCGGCACCGGCCAGAGCCCGGTCGAGCCGGTCGCCGTCGGGTGCGGACAGCACGGGGTTGGCCGCGATGGCGATCACGGCCCGGACCCGTCCCACGCCCGGAGTGTCGATCTCCTCGGCCAGGGCGGACAACGGGAATTCGGCCTTGGCCTCCGGGTGGCCGCTGACCCGGCTGTGCCAGCGGCCGAGGGCGAAACCCTTGCCCGGTGCCGCGGGGCGGGGGGCGCGAGCCGTGGCGGCGAGCGGGAACATCGCCCCACCGGGCCGGTCGAGATTGCCGGTGAGGGTGTTGAGCACGTCGACGAGCCAGTTGGCGAGGGTGCCGAACTCCACCATCGAGCTGCCGACCCTGCCGTACACGGCCGCGGTGGGCGCGGCGGCCAGCTCCCGGGCCATCGCGCGGATCTCCTCGGCGCTGACATCGCACGGGACGGCCACCGCCTCGGGGGTGAAGTCCGCGGTGAGGGACCGGACCTGGTCCACTCCGTCCACGTGCCCCTCGAGCGCGCCGAGATCGACCAGGTCCTCCTCGAAGAGCACCTGGACGAGCGCCGCCAGCAGCAGGGCGTCGGTCCCGGGGCGTATGGCCACATGGCGGTCGGCGAGCTTGGCCGTACGGGTACGGCGCGGGTCGATGACGGTGAGGGTGCCGCCGCGGCGGCGGAGGGCCCGCAGCCGGCCGGGGAAGTCGGGGGCGGTGCACAGACTGCCGTTGGATTCGAACGGGTTGGCACCGATGAGCAGCAGATGGTCCGTGCGGTCGAGGTCCGGCACCGGGATGGCGAGGGGATCGCCGAAGAGCAGACCGGAGGAGACGTGTTTGGGCATCTGGTCGACGGTGCTGGCCGAGTAGAGGTTGCGGGTGCGCAGGGCACCGAGCAGCAGCGGCGGATAGAGCGCTCCGGCCATGGTGTGCACGTTCGGGTTGCCGAGGACGACGGCGACGGAGTCGGACCCGTACTTCTCGATCAGCGGCCGCAGTCCGGCGGCGACCGCGTCGAACGCCTCGTCCCAGGTCGCCTCCCGCAGCGCGCCGTCACGCCGGACGAGGGGCCGGGAGAGTCGGTCCGGATCCCCGTCGACTTCGCCGAACGCAGCGCCCTTGGGGCAGATGAAACCGGCGCTGAAGACATCGTCGCGGTCACCACGGGCTCCGGTGACCCGGTCTCCGTCGAGGGTCACGGTGAGGCCGCAGGTGGCCTCGCACAGCGGACAGATACGCAGGGCGGTGCGGCTCATCGATCCCTCCCGGGGACGGCTGCTGCGGATACGGCACGGTCGCACCCTGACCATACCGACCGGTACGCACGATGGGAGCCCCGCGACCGTATTTACTCCCGCCATCCCGATGTACTGCGCCCTCCGCGTGCCGAACCCCTCCGCCCCTCGCTTCCCGGTGCACCGCACCTCCCGATGCACTACGCCTCCGGACGCCCTGCGTCCTGCTCTGCACCGCCGTGCCCGGACCGCCCCGGCCCGCGCCGGGGCGCCGCCGCCCTTCCCGACCGGGCTCCCTCAGTCGAGAACGCGCACCAGATAGGCGCGTACCAGCTCCTTCGTCTCGGCGATGATCGCCGGATCACCGGCTGGGGCGGTGCGGAAGGCGAGCCGGAGGAGCGCGTCGGCAGCCTCGACCCCGATCAGGAAGGTGCGGCGCAGCCCCTCGTCCGGGGTGCGGCCGAGCCGGTCGGCGAAGAGGTCGCAGAGCCGGTCGGCGACCAGCTGGTTGGCGTGGTCGGGAAGCCCGAACACAGGGACCGGTGCCCCGAAGTCGACATGGGCGAACCCCACGACATCCCGCTTCATCCCGGTATAGACGTCGATGACCACATCGATGGCGTATCGCCACTCGAGCGGCTTGGCGGCACGGAGCCGCTCGTCCACCCGGGAGATGTAGAGGTCGAGGTTGCGGTGCGCGAGCGCGTCGGCCATCGCGCGCTTGTTGCTGAAGAAGCGGTAGACGGAGCCGATCGGCACCCCGGCCCGCGCGGCGACGGCCCGCGTGCTGAGCTCCTCGTAGCCGGTCTCCTCCACGACCTCGGCACAGGCGTCGAGAATCCGTTCGAGGCGTTCGGCGCTGCGCTGCTGGACCGGCATACAGCGCAGGGGCGGGCGGGACTTCTGGTCACTGGGCGTGGACACGGGGTCCATCATGCCGCTCCCGGGAGCCGTGCCCGGGAGCGGGCGGGTCATTGACGGAACCCGGCCCGATTCCTATGGTCGGGCATAGGAATCACGGAGCGGCGGGAGCACGGGATGAGCGCGACGAGCTCGGTCAGCGGCACGGGCGGCAGCGAGCAGGCGAGGAAGGCGGCCGAGGGTCTGGAGTACTCCCCCGGCTTCGGGAATCAGCACAGCTCGGAGGCGCTCCCCGGCGCCCTCCCCACCGGCCGCAACTCGCCCCAGCGCGCCCCGCTGGGGCTGTACGCGGAGCAGCTCAGCGGCTCGGCCTTCACCGAGCCCCGTCATCACAACCGCCGCTCCTGGCTCTACCGCATCCGTCCGTCGGCCGCGCACCCGGCCTTCGTACGGACCGGCAACGGCGCCCTGCGCAGCGCTCCCTTCACCGAGACGGTCCCGGACCCGAACCGGCTGCGCTGGAACCCGCTCCCGGCCTCCAGCGGGGAGGCCGACTTCGTCAGCGGCCTGTGGACCCTCGGCGGCAACGGCGATGCCCGGCAGCGCACGGGCATGGCGATCCATCTCTACAACGCCAACACCTCCATGACCGACCGGGTCTTCTCGGACGCCGACGGCGAGCTGCTGATCGTCCCCGAGCGCGGCGGGCTGCTGCTGTGCACCGAGTTCGGTCTGCTGCGGGCCGAGCCCGGCCATGTGGCGCTGATCCCGCGCGGGATCCGCTTCCGCGTCGAACTGCTGGAGGAGACCGCCCGCGGCTATGTCTGCGAGAACTACGGGCAGCCCTTCACCCTGCCCGAGCTCGGCCCGATCGGGGCCAACGGCCTGGCCAACGCCCGGGACTTCCTCGCCCCCACGGCGGCGTACGAGGACCGGGACGGCCCGGTCGAGGTGATCAACAAGTTCTGCGGAAACCTCTGGACGGCGACCTACGACCACTCCCCGCTCGATGTCGTCGCCTGGCACGGCAACCATCTGCCGTACGTCTACGACCTGCGCCGTTTCAACGTCCTCGGCAGTATCAGCTACGACCACCCGGACCCGTCGATCTTCACGGTGCTGACCTCGCCGTCCGATACCCCCGGCCTCGCCGGTGTCGACTTCGTGGTGTTCGCGCCGCGCTGGCTGGTCGGCGAGGACACCTTCCGGCCCCCGTACTTCCACCGCAATGTGATGAGCGAGTACATGGGCCTGATCGAGGGCGCGTACGACGCGAAGACTGCCGGACCGGGGGGCTTCGTGCCGGGTGGCGGTTCACTGCACAACATGATGTCGGCGCACGGACCCGACCGTGAGACCTTCGACAGGGCCGGCCAGGCCGAGCTGAAGCCGCAGAAGATCGACGACGGTCTGGCCTTCATGTTCGAGACCCGCTGGCCGGTGACCACCACCCGGCAGGCGGCGGAAGCCGGCCATCTGCAACAGGGCTATGACGACGTATGGCAGGGTCTGGAGCGGAATTTCCGCCCGTAATGCGGTGACCGGGACGGTTCACCGGCTCTCGACGCTCCCCCGGACTCCGTCCGGGTGGGGGTCCACCCCGGCCGGTGCCTGGGGGGACCCCCAGGCACGGCACTCCCCCGCGCCGGACGCCGCGACACGTCCACCGGACGCCGCGGACCCCGCCCTTCGGGCGGACAGCGTGACATCGGACCTACTCGACCGGCCGGAGACTTCGCCGTGACCGCCTTCGCCCCCGACTCCCTCGTCCTGAACCGCAAGCTGCCGCTGTGGTACCAGGTCTCCCAGTCACTCCGCGCCTCGATACTGGGCCGCCGCCCCCAGGAGCCGCTGCGGCTGCCGACCGAGGACCGGCTCGCGGAGCACTACGGGGTGAGCGTGCTCACCATGCGCCAGGCCCTCAAGGAGCTGGAGACGGAAGGACTGATCAGCCGGCACCGGCGGCGCGGCACCTTCATCGAGCCGGCGGCCCGGCGCGGCGCGCCCGTACGGCTCCTCGGCTCGGTGGACGCCATCGTGGCCCAGCAGTCCGGTGAGCGCACCTCCGTGCTGGGCCACGGGCCGGTGCCCGTACCGGCGGAGCTGGCGGAGCACTTCCCGGACCTGGAGGAGGTGGTGGAGTACCGGCGGCTTCGCTGCGACGAGAGCGGCGGGGAGCCGACCAACTGGGCCGAGAACGCGGTCCGTCCCGAGCTCGCCGAGCTGATCGATCTCGCCGATCTGGCGCGCTGGCCGATGACGAAGGTGCTGCGCGATGCCGTGGGGGTGAGCATCAGCCGGATCACGGACACGGTGGAGGCGCGGCTCGCGGACCCGGAGACGGCACGGCTGCTGGATGTGCCACTGCTCAGTCCGATCCTGCACTACACAGGGGTGACCTACGACGCGGGCGGCCGTGTGGTGGACGTCGCCCGTATCCGCTACCGCGGGGACCGCTTCTCCTTCACGGTGACCGTGGACGCGTGAGGATCGCCGGCGGAGACCGCGTGGGTACGATGCGGGCTGAGCCAAGGGATGCCGCGCGATGTCCATCGCGCCGGGGACAGCCGCCGGGGAGGGCCGCTGCGTGACGGCGAAACATGCCGAGGGGCCGGGTGGGCCCGCGACCGCGCCGCGCTCC